>SKLM01000250.1 GCA_007123205.1 Thermoflexales bacterium | reverse complement strand
TACCGCCCAGATCCGACGACCAGGGAAGGACTCGCTCGCCGCCTGGAGGGTAGCTCGAATCTCGGTGGGATGATGCGCATAGTCGTCGACCACCAACACGCCCTCGGCCTCGCCCTTGATCTCAAACCTGCGTGCCACACCCCTAAACGCCGTCAGCGCCTCGCGGGCGACCCGGAAGGGAACGCCGAGGTAGTCTGTCACCGCCAACACCGCCATCGCGTTGGAGGCGTTGTGTGCGCCGGGCACCCGGAGCCGGATGAGCCCCAGCGTATCCCCTTCGTGCACAGCCAGAAAGTCGACGCCCCCGGCACGATTTGGTCTGATCTCCTCGGCCCGCCAGGCAGCCTCACGGCGCAACCCGAAGAACGCGACCGTCTTCGTCACAAGCTGCTGCTCACCAATCTGACGGGCCACCGAATCGTCCCAACACACCACGAGCAGTCCCTCATCTGGCACCGTGCTTACGAAACTCTCGAACGCTGCACGGAAATCCTCAAACGTGGGGTAGCAGTCCGGGTGATCGTGCTCCACGTTCGTCACGACGGCAACCTCGGGCCTGAGGCTGAGAAACATCCTATCGTATTCATCAGCCTCGACGATGAAGAGGGGCCCACTTCCAGCTCGCGCGTTGGTCCCGGACCCGGCCAGCATACCCCCTACCACGAAAGTGGGATCGCGCCCAGCAGCTAACACTACGGATGCGATCATCGCCGTGGTGGTTGTCTTTCCGTGCGTCCCGGCTACAGCGATCCCGCGCTTGCCCTCCATCAGTTGACCCAGGAACCGCGCACGCCCCACAACAGGGACGCCGGACGCTCTGGCCGTCTCGATCTCGACGTTGTCATCGGGTACCGCCGCCGACACTACCACCAGATCGGCATCCGCCACGTTGGCAGCCGCGTGGCCCTTGAAGACACGAGCCCCGTCTCGCGCCAACGCGGAGGCCGCCGGCGATATCACCAAATCGGAGCCACTGACCAGGACACCCCGCTCAAGGAGCACACGAGCGATGGCGGACAGCCCTGCGCCACCAATACCGACCAGATGAACGCGCTTACCAGCCGTGGGCGGTGAGCCAGATTCGGCGATCACATAAGCCTCACATCTAGACCAAGACGATAATCACGAACACGGACGCGAAGGAGAAAGCGGTCAACAAAACGGCGTCCGAAAGCCACAGAGGCGGCAAATACGTGCTCGCCAGAATGGCGGCGGGCGATCCTGGAAGGGGCGGGTATATACCCAGTATCTCGTACCCAGCGCCGTCCAGAAAGTACCAGAGCGAACCCATGATGAGAAAACCATTGGCCGTACCAATGATGAACCCGAGTAATACGTCCTGAAGAGTGTCCCGCGCAGACGCGTGGGCCAACTTGTGGGAGACTGCGGGACCGGCGTATCCGCCGATGGCCATCAGGATGACCAATCCGGAGTAGAGGTAGAACTGCTGGACGGGAGGTCGGTCGAAGAACTCGCTGATGAAAGGTACATACTCCGTGAAAATGAGGCGCATAGCTAGAGCCACAACCACGCTGAACAGCACCAGCATCTCCTTCGACCATCCCCGCAGGGCACCCATCACCCCGAAGAGCAAGACGAAAGCCCACAAGACTGTATCCAGAGGTACCATCGCTCACCACCCTATGCTAGTGTCAGGAGGATCTGTGCCAGACGAACGGCTGCATCGGGCTGAGATAGCTCGCTCGCTCGATCCCCCATGTGCTTCAGCAGCTCACGGTCAGTGAGCAGCTGCTGCAGCGTCGGCAGTAACTCGCGCTCCAAACGCTGATCCTCCAAGGTGACTGCTGCCCCTCTGTCGGTCAGCCACTCCGCGTTCACGCGCTGGTAGCGCCACGCGTGCGGATACGGGACAAGCACAGCGCCCAGCCCGAAGAAGGGCAGTTCGCCGAGGGTCGAGGCCCCGGCCCTGCACACCACCAAGTCGGCCGCAGCCAGCGCGTATCCAATGTCGTGCAGATACGAAAACGTGTGGTATCGGCCCCTGAGTTCCCCGGGCAGCCTTTCCCGCAACTCAGAGACCCAGGACCAATCCAGTTCTCCAGTCAGATGAACCACTTGTGCCATTTGCAGCACCGGCTTCAAGACATCGCCAAGGGCACGATTGAGGCTACGCGCACCCCGGCTTCCACCCATCACCAGAAGGACCGGATCATGCGGAGCTAACCCGAGGGCCCTTCGCCCCACCTCCCGATCCAGACCAACGAACTCGGCGCGGACTGGGTATCCGGTCACAACCACCTTCTTGCCGGCGAAGTACTCCTGCGAGTCCCTGACGGTTACGGCCACTCTCGCCGCGACGCGGGCGATCACGCGAACGGCCAATCCCGGCTCGATATCGGGCAGATAGACCAGAATGGGGACTCGACGCGCTGCGGCCGCCAGGGCGACCGGCACGCTGGCGTACCCACCCGTGGCGAACACGGCCGACGGCCGCTGGCGCCGTGCGAGCCTGTAGGCCAGCACCCATCCCCTCGTCAACCTGTAAACGTTCCGTGCTACCGTCCGCAGTGCCAGGCCATGCACACCGCCGGCAGGGATGCCCACGAAAGGGATACCGGAGTGCGCCGCCAGCTCCTCTTCGATGCCCCCGGAGCCCCCGACATAGATGATCTCTGGATCACCTACGACGCTGAGCGCCTGCGCGACCGCGAGTCCGGGATAGACGTGTCCCCCGGTACCCCCGCCGGCGATCCAGATGCGCATACTGACGGTCTCCTTCTTGTTTCGTGCCCTTCGCCCGTCGGCCTTCGCTGACGTCTCTGCCGCGAGAAACACCAAGCAACACCCCCACCCCAGCCAGTGAAACGAGCATCGAGGAGCCACCCGAACTGATGAAGGGGAGTGCCATCCCGGTAAAAGGGACCAGCCCGGTAACCACCCCCACGTTGAGTAGGGCCTGAAAGGTGATCAGACAAGTGACCCCACACGCAAGCAGGGCAGCAAACGGATCCCGTGCCTCCATCGTGATCTTGAAGCCGCGGTAAGCAAACAGCACGAACAAGCCAACCACTATCAGGCACCCGAGCAAGCCAGCTTCCTCCCCCAACACAGCGAAGATGGCATCCGTGTGGTGCGTAGGTAGATAGCCCAGTTTCTGCTGGCCTTGCCCGAGCCCAACACCAAACAGGCCCCCGCTCCCCAACGCGATCAGGCTCTGTTTCATATGGTGTCCGGCCAGCTCAGGACTGCGCCACACTTGCAGCCATTCTGCGATGCGGTCCGAGGCGTAAGGGAAATTGCTGACCAGCAACGCGAACGGAACGGCACCGATGGCGCCGCCAACAGCCAGCTGAAGGACATCGGCACCGGCGAAGAAGAAGACCGCGACCGCGGTCACGCATATTAGTATGGCCGTCCCTATGTCAGGCTGTGCCACGATGAGCCCGGCCACCACCCCTATCAATACGGCAAAAGGGATCAAGCCGTAGGTCAGGTCTCGAATCTGTTCCCCCTTCGACGAGAGCCAGGCCGCGATGTAGATGATCACGGATAGCTTCGCCAGCTCGCCCGGGTGGATCGACCCGTCGAAGAAGGACCGCTGCGCGCCAAACCGCTTCTGTCCGACGATCAACACCAGCAACAGGGCAGCCAGCGTCGCTCCCATCACGGGCACCGCTGCCTTTCGCCACCATTCATACGGCACGAAAGTGAACACGACGAGTCCGACCACACCGAGACCGACCCAGCGGAACTGCCTTAGAGCGATATGGAAGGAGTTCCCATACACCTGATACGACCAATCGAAGGTAGCGCTGTAGACCAGCATGAGGCCCACCACCGTCAGACCGGCGACGGTCAGCATCACGACGTAGTCGGGGTGTCCTTTTCTAGCGTTTGCCTTCTTCTTCATCTACCCCCCAGACGAGTTTCCGAACCGCCACCCTGTTAGAGGTCCCACACCAGTTCCTTGAACCGCTGCCCCCGCTCGGCAAAGTCCCGGAAGGCGTCGAAGCTCGTTCCTCCTGGGGACAGGAGAACCACATCCCCAGGACGAGCCACCTGAGCCGCTTCCGCAACCGCCTGTTCCAGCGTATCCACGGACTGGATCCCTTCCAACAACATCTCCTCGTCGGCTCTGGCCGTTACCTCAGTCACTCGCTCGGCGATCATCGATCCTGCCTCCCCAAAGGTGACCAGCCAACGAACCCGCCCGAGTATCTCCGCGGCAAGCTCCTCCCAAGGCAGATTCTTGTCCCGGCCGCCGGCCAGCAGGACGATGGGATCTTCGAAGGAACGTATCGCCGCCAATGACCGATCAGGGGCGGTGGCGATGGAATCATCGTACCAGCGCGCGCCCATCAAGTCCCGCACCCACTCCAACCTGTGTTCCACGCCCTTGAAGGTTGTCGCCACCTCCGTGATGGTTTCGAGAGGAACCCCTGCCAACCCGGCCAGCGCACTTGCCGCCAGCACATTCAGCAGGTTGTGATGCCCAAGGAGCTGCAGGTGGGATGCACGGCAGATCTCACGATCGACCCGCTCCCTGGCCTCCCTGGCATCCCCGTTCATCCGCAGGGTCAGCTCGCCGTTCGTCTTGAAGGCCCCTGCCTCCACCTCAGCGCCACCGCTGAAGAAGTAGAGCCGCGCGGGGGTCTCCACAGCCAGAGCCCGGGCATGGGCATCGTCGTAGCCCAGTAGAGCTACGTCATCATGCGTCTGGTTGGCCAGGATATTGCGTTTTGCCGCGATGTAGTTCGCCATGGTGCCGTGTCGATCGAGATGGTTAGGCGCGATATTCAGAACGGCCGCGACGTCGGGACTCGCCGTCATCAGCGCCAGCTGAAAGCTGGATAGTTCCATCACCACTCTGTCGTCCGGTTGGATCGCCTCAAGGTCGCTGATGAGGGGATTGCCGATGTTCCCCCCAACCCACGTGCGAAGCCCCGCCGCCCGGCACATCTCGCCCACCAAGACCGATGTAGTCGTCTTGCCGGCCGATCCCGTGATACCAATCACAGGGGCCGGACACCGTTCCAGGAAGATCTGAGCGTCATTGCTGAGCGGTATGCCACGCGCCTGCGCCTCGACAACGATGGGCGTACCCAGGGGCACCCCGCCGCTGAGACAAAGAAGGTCGGCATCGTCCAGCAGACGCATCGGATGGTGGCCCAGCTCATAGCGAATCGGCAGATCTGTCAGCTCATCACGTTGGCCAGCCAGTGCAGCCTCTTCCTGTATGTCGGAAACGGTCACCCTCGCACCCCTCTCGGCCAGGAAGCGGGCTAATGCGCCCCCCTGTCGGCCGAGGCCGAGGATCACCACGTGTCTTCCTTTCAGTTTCTCTCCTTCCATCGGTAAGATCCGACAGCCAGCGGCTGCCTTTGTTATCCAACCGCCTGGGATTCTCCGGCGGGACAGATCAGCTAAAGGAGCGCCAGGGCGACTCCCGCCATCGCCGCGAGCAGTTCGACCAACCAGAAGCGCTGGACCACCTGCGTCTCGGACCATCCCAACAGCTCGAAGTGATGGTGCAGGGGGCTCATCTTGAACACCCTTCGCCCCTTGCCAAAGCGCCACTTCGTGTACTTGAAGTAGAGCACCTGGATGATAACCGAGAGTGTTTCGGCCACCGGGACCAGGGCGATGATGGGCAAGAGCAACCACTGCCCTGTCATGAGCGCCACGGTACCCAGGGCTGCCCCCAGCGCCAAGCTCCCCGTGTCGCCCATGAACATCTGAGCCGGATGAGCGTTGTACCAGAGGAAGGCGAAGCAGCCGCCTACCACCGTGAAGCAGAACTGAATCAGGTAGAACTGGCCCTGCAGCTGGGCCAGTATTCCATACGCCGCGAAGGCGCTGGCGACGATAATGCCCGCCAGACCATCGAGGCCATCGGTGAGATTCACCGCGTTCGCCGAGCCCAAGATGATCAAGGCCGCGAACGGCACCCACACCCAACCCAGATCGACCATCTCCGCTACGCCGGGGACACCGACCTGCCCGGCGAACTGAAAGTCCGTCACCAGCATCACCACGGCGATCCCCAACGTCACCGGAATCTCCCACAGAAGCTTGCGAGTCGCTGTTAGACCGGCACCCCGCCGTACACCCCGAACACCGGCGATATCGTCGAGACCACCCACCACAGAGTAGATGACCATGGCACTCAGCGGCACCAAGATTGAACGCCCGATGACGGTGCGCCCCAGCAGATTATAGATATTGAGCACCACTGTGATGAGGATCACCGGGACGACGATCATCAGTCCCCCCATCGTGGGTGTCCCCATCTTGTTTTCATGATCATCAGGACAATCGATACGAATACGCTTACCGATCCGGTAGTGGAGGAGGATGCGTATCAGAAGCGGTCCCCACACCACTGCCAGGAGAAACGAGATGCTCGCCAAGATGAGCGCTCTATCCATAACTAATGCCGTGGTGCTAAGATTCCTTGCTCAGGGCGTTGACGATCTCCTCCATATGCAGCACCCGGGAGCCCTTCACCAGAACGACGTCACCCTTATCTACCACTCTCTTCAGCAGTTCGATAGCAGCCACATTACCAGATACCATGTGCACCTGCTCCGGAGACATGCCCCAGCGGATCGCGGTCTTACCGATCATCTGCCCCAACTCCCCCACGGTGATCAGCATGTCGGCAACGTCGAGGGCACGCATACCTACCTTCTCGTGGGCCTCCCGCGTGTAGTCGCCCAGCTCCAGCATGTCGCCCAGGACCGCCAGCTTGCGGCCATCAAGCTCGTTGAGGAGATTTAGGGCGGCGATAGTGGACGCGGGACTTGCGTTGTAGGTGTCGTCCAGAATGGTAGCGCCCTGCGGTCCTTCCACAGCGAAGAGCCGGAGTTGTGCCGATGCTTCCACCTCACGGAGTCCTCCGACGATCTCCTCCCAACTCAACCCCTCCACCAACCCCACCGCCGTCGCGCGCAGAGCCGTGTGGACCGAGTGCCGCCCGAGGAGAGGCAACTTCACGTGGATGGTCTCCCCCTGGTGATGGAGACGGAACCGAATGCCCTGCAACCCGAGCCCCTCTATCCGGTCAGCCCACAGATCCGCCCTCGGCGACAGACCGTACGTCAGGATCCGCGCGTCCGTAGCCGCCGCCATGCCGCGAACGATGTCGTCGTCGTGGTTGAGGATCGCCGTCCCCTCCGGGGCAGGGGGTAGCGCCTCGATCAGCTCTCGCTTCGCTTTTGCGATGCGCTCGAAGCTGCCTGCTCGCTCCACATGCACGGGACGGACGATCGTCACGACACCCACCTGAGGCTGGGCGATGCGAGCCAAATCGGCGATCTCCCCCATGTCATACATGCCCATCTCCAATACGGCGCGCTCGTGCTTCCCCGTCAGCCGGAGCACGGTTAGCGGCAGGCCGATCTCGGTGTTGTAGCTGGCCTCACTCTTGATGGTGGCGTACCGACGCGCAAGCACCGACGCCGTCAGCTCCTTCGTCGTGGTCTTCCCAACGCTCCCGGTGATGCCCACCACCCTCAATCCGGGCTGGGACTTCCGCCAGAATGTGGCCAGCTGCTGGAGGGCTTGCAGAGTACTCTCGACTCTCAGGACGAGAGGCAGCGACCAGCTATCGGGCAACCTCACACCCGGATCTCGCAGATCCAATGGGAGTCCCTCGTCGGGCACGTCGTGTTCGACAAGCGCCGCCACCCCCCCGCGGGAGAAAGCGTCGCCCACGTAGTCGTGTCCATCAGCCTGTTCACCCTGGAAGGCCAAGAAGAGCGCGCCTGGCTCGGCCTCCCGGGAGTCAACGACGGTAGCTGTCACCACCCGCTCCAAGCCTGGCGGCCGAACTCCTATCAGAGCCTCGAACACATCCGTCAACGTCAGATACCCGCTCATCGCGGCCCCACCTCCGCCATCAATCGTCCCTCCTCCGGGGGGACGCCCAATACCGTGAACAGTTCCGATATCAGTCGCTGGAAGCTTCCTGCGGCCGTGTTGGCTGCCCAAGGTGACGTCTGGGGACGATCCAATTTGACGAGGATGACCAGCTCTGGGTCGGGTACGGGGCCGAATCCGACAAAGGTGGCGATCGTCCCCTCCCTGGCGTAGCCGCCCGGCACGGGAATCTGGGCGGTGCCTGACTTGCCCGCGACACGGTATCCCTCAACCAGTGCCAGCGTCACTTCCTCCTCAACGCATCGCACCATGATCTCGGTAAGGTCGTGCGCTGTTTCCGGAGAGATCACACGCTCCACCACCAGCGGTCGGTAGACAGACACAGCGCCGTCGGGCCCAATCCGGCGTCCCACCACATGGGGACGCAACCGCACGCCGTCATTGGCCACTGTCGCCACCGTCACCGCCATCTGAAGCGGCGTCAAGGCCACGCCCTGTCCGAATGAGTTCGTCCCCAGATTCGACGGATGCCAATGCTCCACATCCGCCGGGAGCCACAGCTGTCCGGCTACCTCTCCGGCCAGGTCGATCCCCGTCCGCTTCCCGATCCCAAAAGCCTTTAGGTAGCTGTAGAAGACATCGGGCCCCATATCCCGGCTCAACCAGGCGGCGCCCACGTTAAGAGACTTAGCAAGGAGCTCGCTAACGGAGCTGACCCCGTAGGCTTGCCGCGTGGCGTTACGGATCGTCTGGCCGCCTACCTCGATCCATCCCTGGTCATTGTACGTCGTCTGCGGCGTCACCATCCCGGAGTCCAGGGCAGCGGCCACCGTCAAGATCTTGAAAACCGACCCCGGCTCGTACTGCTTGCTGACAGCGGGATCCTCAAAGGGAGGAGATGCTAATCCGGCAAGCTCAACGTATTGCTCAGGATGATACGCAGGATAGCTGGCTATGGCCAGGACACCGAATGTGTCCGGTTCCATAACAATGATGGTGCCTGCCTCCGCGCCGTACTCGGCCAGCGATCGCAGCAGTTCCTCCTCCGCCAAGGCTTGCACCGTCCGATCCAGGGTCAACTCCAGGTCAACTCCCCTCCGCGGCAGTTCACCTGCCACCGGCTGCCAGGGAATCGGCAGACTGGCGACGTCCACCGGGCCCACCCACTTGACCACCTCCGGCCGAAGCATCGCGTCGTAGTAGCCCTCAACGCCGTAGTACCCCGTGATCATGGTCGAAAACCCAAGTGCATGCGAGGCTAGAGTACCCTCCGGGTACGAGCGCTCCCACAGGGGACGAACCGTGATCCCACCGGCGTTCAGGTCGATCACCGCTTCGCCCACCTCGCGCGATACCGAAGGGGCGAGTAGCACCCATTGCCTTAGTTGCTGGTCTTGACCACGACTGCTCAGCGCTGTCTCAATATGAGAGGCGGGCATATGCAGAACCGACGCGAGGTTCTCAGCCACTCCTCCTTTGTCAACTACGTAGGCAGGAGCCGCCTCCACAGCGTATCTCAGTCCGTTGCCGGCAAGAAGATGCCCATGTCGATCCCGGATGACACCGCGGGGCGGGGTATCCCTGGTGATCGCCCTAACCTGCTGTTCCAGAGCCCAGTTCTTGTAGAACTGATGATCGACAACCTGGACCTTCACCAGCTGAATCACGACCACGATCACACAGCCAACAAGCAGAGTGATCAGCAACGTTAGACGACGTCTTGGCCCTTCAGCCATCTCGCGCTCCGAGTCCTACTCCAAGTCCGACACGAACTCAATAGTCTCCGCGGCCACCAAGCCGAGAGCTTCGGCTCGCTCTCGCAGGCCAGGGATGGTGCTCTCCCGGGCGATCTCCACCATGAGCTGCTGATTCTCCCGCTGCAGGCGGAAGGCCTCCGCTTGGAGACCCTCAATGTAGCGCCCTCGAGCGGCCGTGCGGCTGATAAGCATCAAATAGAGGGCAGTCACCAGTGTGAGCACTACGACGGCCAGCGAGATCCCCACGGTGGCCGCTGCGTTTATCTCAAGACGCCCCTGCTTGACACCGTGGGTGACCCATTCCATGAAATCGGGCATCGGCAGACCTGCTATCCTTTCCGCTCCGCGACTCTCAATCGAGCCGAGCGAGAGCGGGGGTTCTTCGCCATCTCTTCCTTCGTCGGGTACATGGGCTTGCGGGTGATCACGCGGAGGGTGGCCGTGTGATCACAGGTGCAGACCGGTAACTCCCGTGGACAGACACAGTCCTTGCTCTCTCGTCTGATGAACCGCTTAACGATACGATCCTCCAGAGAATGAAACGCTATGACGGCCAACCGCCCTCTAGGTCTCAATAGCCCAACGGCGTGTGGCAGTGCCGCCTGCAACGCTGAGAGTTCCTGGTTGACGGCGATACGCAGCGCCTGAAAGACCAGGGTTGCCGGATGGAGTCGTCCCCGGCGCCGCCCGACCGTCTCCTCTATCACCTCTACCAGGTCCCTTGTTCCATGGATCGGCCGGGCCTCAACCACAGCTGCAGCGATGCGCCGCGACTGTTTCTCCTCGCCAAACTCGAAAAACAGACCGGCAAGTGATTCCGCCGACAGCTCATTGATCAGATCCGCCGCCGTTGGGCTCGCCGATGTGGGATCGAACCGCATGTCGAGAGGGCCCTCGGACGTGAAGGAGAATCCGCGCTCCGCATCGGCAAGCTGGTTAGAGGACAGGCCAAGGTCGAAGAGCACGCCGTCCGCCGAGCTGAAGCCGTGAGCAGCGGCGACATCTCCCAGCTGGGCAAAGGAGGCGTGCACAAGGATCACCCGATCGCCAAATTCGGCCAACTCCTCGCCGGCCATCTGAAGAGCCCCTGGGTCCCTGTCCAGACCCAGCAGTCTGCCGTCAGGACCCGAAGTTGCCAGAATCTCCCGGGCATGGCCCCCTCCCCCGACCGTGGCGTCCACGTAGTGCCCCCCTGACTCAACCCGCAGACCAGAAACTGCCTCATGTAAAAGAACAGGGACGTGGCTTCCCACCATCTAACACCACCTCCCTCCTTCCCGGACTATCAAGGTGCCTCCAACTCGACGTTAGGGGCGCCTTCCCAAACTAAATGCCCAATACTGCCCAACCGTTGATCTCAGGATCCACGTCCTCAATCCGCTCGCGCTCACCCTCCCAGGCCTCTGTGTCCCATAGCTCAATATGCGTGCTCAGGCCGGCGACGACGACCTCCCCGTCAAGATGGGCGTATTCACGTAGAGGCGGGGGAATGAGGATGCGCCCCTGTCCGTCGGGGGAGACGTCGGCGGCACTGGCGAAGAGGAGTCTACGAAAGGCACGAGCCTGGCGATCCGTCAGCGGGAGCTCACTAACCTGGCCGGCCAGCTGCTCCCACTTCGAGATCGGGTATACAGCGAGACAACGATCAATGCCGCGGGTAACCACCAAGGAGGTGCCCAACTCAGCACGGAACTTGGCGGGGACGGTCACTCGTCCTTTGCTGTCGAGGACGTGGACGAACTCTCCCAGAAGCATGTCGTTGTATTCCCCACGTGAGAGCGTCGACGAGCCGTCTTGCGGAGTTAATGCGCCACACTGCCCCACTTCCCCCCACAACTGCCCACCATTATACACCAACGACGGCGCTTTTTCTAGTGCTCTCCGCAAACTTTAAGGTTGTTGGGTGCAGCTTTAAGGTTGCATAGGACCCTTTTCCCCCTCGTGACTGGACGTCGGACCAAGCTCTGGGCACCCGATGGCCCAGATAGTTCGTGAGCCTACCGTCATGCAATCCACGATCACGGACAATCAGTGCTTACTCCACGACAAAACCGAGATCCAAGGCCTCGAGCGTGTCCCTTGTCGGCTTCCCCGACGCCGCATCCCAACCGAGTTCTTCATAGGCGCCCCTCAGCAGCTTATCAACATCGGGTACCTTGCCCGCGCTACCACCCTGGTCCAGCGGATCAAACAGCAACTCGGGCAAGCGATCATCCTTGATGCTGAGCCCGCGCCTGAAGTTGAGCATCCGTTTCAGCGCGACAAGGCGCTTTCCCAGTTCGAGCAGATCATCGACTCCCAGATCCCACCCGGTGGCAGCGTTTGCCGCGCGGAGCAACCGCTCCACCCCCGGATTCTGGAACTGACAGAGCGTCCACGCGTTGTATAGATTACGCCAGGCATACTGACGGGCCGAGATACGTCCTTTCTCCTCCGAATCCTCGAAGCGATTACCCGGCACGATATCGAGCTCCACGGCCGGCCCCTGCCCGGTATCCACGCCGTACATGTCTCCCTGCATGTGACAGGCGCCCCGAGGTGACAGAGCGTAGGTCACGGCCATGCCGCTGAACGCCCGTGGATCGTGCATAGGGATCTCAAGCCTGTTGACAGTTGCTGCCAGCTCCGGTACCCCGAACCGCTCGGCCAGGGTGGCACTCCCCTCCGCCAGGATATCCCCGAACCCTTTTCGGTGCGCTAACATGTCGATGACCCGGTGGATCATCTCCACGTCTCCATACCGGATCGCGAGGCCGCCGGTGTCCTCCACCGTCAACACTCCCCGATCAAACATCTCGCAAGCCAGGGCGATCGTGCAACCGGTGCTGATGGTATCGATGCCGTATACGTTGCACAGGTGACCGGCGTATATGACGCCCTCCAGATCGTCGACCATCGTTAGCGAGCCGAGGGCCGCCACGGACTCGTATTCCGGTCCATCCACTCTCTCAAGCCCGTATCTCGGAGCGTGGGTCTCGCGACCGCAGGCGATGGGACAGCGGTAGCAGGCTCTGATGCGCTTCTGGTACTCCTCGGCCATCAGTACACCAGAGAGTCGGCTCGCCGGCTCCCATTCCCCTCGCTGGAAGTAACGAATAGGCATGTCACCGTACATTAGTGCCATGTCCACGTAGCCAGCCGTCCCCGCCATACGGAGTGCCATCGCGGCCATATCTTCGTCGAGATCGCCAAGGATCTCCCGCACCACGAGAGCGAAGTGGTCCGGGTCGGCCAGTGGCACCTCCCCGCCGCCTCGGAGGGCAATCGCCTTCAAGTTCTTACTGCCCATCACGGTACCCATCCCCGTGCGCCCAGCGGCTCGGCCGTGATCGTTCATCACAGCCGCCATCTTCACGCCGTTTTCGCCGGCTATTCCGATGCAGGCGACCCGAGCGCGAGGCTCGTCTAGAATCCGCCGGGCGCGGTCCTGAGTCTCGTAGGCATCCAGCCCCCACAGGCCGGCACCGTCCATCAGGCGCGCCTCGCCCTCGACCACAGCGAGCATCACCGGCGTGTCCGATTGCCCGGTGATGACAAGGCCGTCGTAACCGGAGAACCGCAGTTCCGGGCCGATGAAACCTCCTGTGTTCGACTCGCCCCAGATACCCGTCAGGGGCGAAAGCCCACAGAAGCTGCAGCGGCCCGCCGAAGGCATCGCCGTGCCAACCAGGGGACCGGTCATCACGATCAGTGGATTCTCCGGATCTAGAGGGTCGGTCACCTCGTCAACGATGTCGTAGGCCAGACGAGCTGCCAGGCCGCTGCCACCCACGTAGCTACGGGTCAATTCTGGATCCAGCGGCTCATCACGAAGCTCGCCACTGCTAAGATCGACGTAAAGAAGCCTGCCCACGTAGCCGTTCATCCTCATCACCCCCATGTGTATCCTAGAAGTCGACGTCTCGCCCTTCGAAGGCGCACCGAAACAGCTGTGCCAGTTCGTCATACGTGGGGCTGCGAGGAGCGGTGAGGATCTGGGAGTCGTTGAACGCGTCGTCGACCATCTTCTCCAGGCGGGCCTCACAAGCCTCGAGGTCGATCCCGGCCTCAGCGACGTTCGTCGGGCTGCCGATCTGTCGGGCCAGTTCCCGAATCCGTTCCGCTAGCTCGCGACAGCCCCCTTCGCCCGAACCTGCTTCGAGCCCAAGTCGATCAGCGAGTTCGGCAAACCGCCCCGGGCTCTCGCACGCCGCGAACTCGATGGTGTACGGCAGGAGGATCCCCACCGCCCGACCGTGAGACACGTGGAAAGCAGCTCCCAGTGCGTGGCCCATAGCGTGAGCCAGTGAGGCCCAGGCGTTGCCAAAACCGAGCCCGGCGCCCGTGGCCGCGTTGTGCATCCGCTCACGGGCTTCCATGTCGTTTCCTTCTTGTACAGCCCGGGGCAAGTACCGGAAGATATCCCGAGCCGCCTTGACACAGAGACCGTCGGTCAAGTCGGTGTGCCACGTGCAGGTGTACCCCTCCACAGCATGGACGAGGGCATCCATGCCGGTGTCGGCCGTGAGAACCGGGGGCATTCCCGCCGCCATCAGCGGATCGACGACGGCCAAGTCTGCTACGTTCTCCCGATTCCCGAGCCCCATCTTACGGCCTTCCCCCGCGTCCGTCAGCACGATGGCCCACGTGACCTCGGCTCCCGTGCCACTGGTCGTAGGAATCGTGATCAGCCGCGCTTTTTGGCGGAGGCGAAGCTCGACGAGCGGGTTGATTTCAGCCGCTTCCAGATCAGGCCGCTCGTAGAGCACCCAGATCGCCTTGGCGGCGTCCATGGGTGAGCCGCCCCCCAGCCCCACGATCCAATCGGGCTCGAACTCCTGGGCCATCACCACACCTCGCTGCACGAGCTCCACAGTGGGGTCCGGCCTCACCTGGTCGAAGACCCGGACCTCCAAGCCAGCCCTGGCCAGACGAGAGGTGACTCGGTCCACAAGGCCCAACTCAACCAGCCGCGCATCGGTGATCACTAGACCACGCTGCCCGACCAGCTCGTCGAGCGCCTGCAGAGCGCCCTTACCGAAGACGATCTCAGGTGCGACGAAGTACCACATGATATGCCTCCTTGGTCGAACGCCATCGACCTACTATCGCGCCGGCCCACCAGGTGTCCTCTTGACCCGGCGTGGATTGTGCACAACCTGGGGTCCGGACGCACAGCCGCGAAGCGGGCCAGGGGAATCGGTACACGGGCCGCAGCAGAAGAAAAAGACCCGAGGAACAGCCACACAACGAAAACGTGACGGAAGCCCCCCGGCCGCGTCACGTTTCCCGTCTTGCGCCGCGCACCCTGCCTCCACTCGTCGTCAGCTTAGGACAAGCGGCCAGCTTGCAGGGACACGCTCCTCACAGGCTCAGCTCCAATCGGTTGGCACCTCCGCACAGCAGGCAACGATCTCCTGAGCCGCCTTGGGATACCGCATAACCTTCATCATATTCCCCGAGAGCCGCAGCCGTCTCGTCATAATCCCTTGGATCGGGTCCAACTCCCCCTCAATGACCTCGCGCCAGGTGCCGTACGGAGCACGGATGACGAACTCCGTCTCCCGCTCGTCCTCGCTGTTCACCAAGGCCGCACTGGGGCTCTTGCCGTGGTGCAGACCAAGATATAGGTAGGCGGTGTCATCAAACTCTTCGTCCGGCTCGACCACAAAGAGGAAATCCCCCTCCCAATCCTTAGCCGCCCGCTCATAAGAGTTACTCTCGTTCAGCCGACGGCTCAGTTCCTTAATCCAGGCATCGGATGCCAACCTCAAAGTCATTGACTCTCCCCTCTCGCTGCACTAGTCGTCTGACTTCGCCAGACGGTCCACCATCTTGAGCAGGCCCAGCACGCTGAGCGTGAGCTTAATGAGGTCACCCGGTTCGACAGAGGCTCGCGCCAACCCAGCGTCTTCGCCGGTTCCTTGAGCGAGAGACCGCACATACACCTGAGCGGCCACCAGACCGATCAGTCCGCCAAGGACACCTCCAATGATCATCACCTGCGCTCGTTTGTCCATCTATGCACCTCCTCGTCTGGTAATCACTCGAATCCAAGCTCGCACGGTGGCGAACGCCTTGTTCACGGCGAAGATCGGTTTGGTGACCCCCGCCATAGCTAGGTCAACGTACGAAAGCCCCGTGTTCAGGTACTCCCTGCCCGTCCTAAGCCAGGCCGGCAGGTTCTGCCGCCTGCGCAGCCACCACACGCCACAGACCACTCCGGCAGAGAGTGCCAGCGGGACCAATGTGCACAGAAAGGCTTGGCCAGCCAGCAGGATCACCGAGACGTCACGAAGTATTAGAAACACGTTCATGTAGGTCGGACCTCCGTTGATCGGTCGCCAAAGATGGCGGGCACTTCCTGGCTGTGTCCGCGGGCTCCGTTCTTCCGCTGGGCCCCGGTGGAACGCTGGATCGACACAAGGTTGGCAACAACGGGGTTAGGTTATCTCCCGCCACCAGGGTCAGAGCGGCTTTGTGCCGCTAGACCTCGTTCGAGTATACCGCTGAGGCTCCCATTCGTCAACCTGCCATCGTCGCCGCCATCCTCTTCAGCACGCCCACCAGCATCTCCCTCCATCCCGCCTCCTTGGGAAGCCAGACCCCCGCCCGACTGATGCTGGCCCGTCCGTCGAGGACTCGGCGTAGCTCGTCGCGTGGAAACTCGCCCGTCGCAGACCACAAGGCCAAACGTCCGTTGTCTGTTGTGACGACGCCCACGCCAGCATCCCTGGCTAGGGCTTTCAGCCGAAGCTGGTACATGAGGTTCTTGGCTCGACCAGGGAGCGGTCCGAAGCGGTCGACCAGCTCTTTCTCCATCTCCTCGATTTCGTCCATCGAGTTCAACTCGGCCAGCCGTCGGTACATCTTCAGCCGCAGCCAGGTGTCGGCCACATAGTCCTCAGGCAAGCGAATCGGGATGGGTAGATCGATCCGAATGTTAGTCAAAGGCTCGGGAGGGGGAGGCTTACCTTCTCGTTCCGCCTTCAGTTCTTCCACCGCACGGCTGAGTAACCGGGTATACAGATGGAATCCCACCGCCGATATGTGACCTGACTGGCGCGTTCCCAGGATGTCCCCGGCACCGCGAATCTCGAGGTCCCGCATGGCGATGGCGTATCCATCACCCAGTCCGCTCGCCTCACGAATCGTCTCCAAGCGGCGGTGCCCCTCCGGGGTCAGCTGGCTCTGGCGTGCGTGGAAGAAGTAGGCGTAGGCCCGCTCGGCAGCCCGCCCCACCCGGCCCCGGAGTTGGTAGAGCTGTGCTAGCCCCAGGCGCCCTGCCCTCTCCACAATGAGCGTGTTGGCGGTGGGGATATCGAGCCCGCTTTCGATGATCGTCGTGCAGATCAGTACATCAATCTCACCATCGACGAAGCGCACCATCGTCTCCTCCAGGCCTCGACCCCGCATCTGACCGTGTGCCACGGCGAAGGTGGCCTCGGGCACCAGGCGCTCGAGTCGCTGCCGCGCCACCTCGCTGGTCCGGACACGGTTGTGCACGTAGAAGACCTGTCCACCTCGCTCGAGCTCCCGGAGGATGGCCCGACGCACCAGGACGGTATCGTAGTTGCCCACATACGTCGTCACGGGCAGTCGCTCCTCCGGTGGAGTCTCGATGACGCTGATGTCCCGCACGTCGGTGAGAGCCATGTACAGCGTGCGTGGAATGGGCGTGGCCGTCAGGGTGAGGACGTCCAACTGAGCACGCATCTTCTTGAACTTCTCTTTGTGCGTAACTCCGAAGCGCTGTTCCTCATCGATGATCAACAACCCCAGATCGGCGAAAGCGACGTCATCCTGGAGCAAGCGGTGGGTACCGATGACGATGTCAATCTGCTCAGTCAGCAGGCCCTCGAGGATATTCTGCTGCTCGGCGTCGGTCCGGAAGCGAGAGAGCATCTCGATCTCAACAGGGAAGGAACCCATGCGCTGCCTAAACGTCGCGTAGTGCTGCTGTGCCAGCACCGTCGTCGGCACCAGGACACCCACTTGCCTACCGTCCATGACTGCTTTGAAGGCCGCGCGGACGGCCACCTCCGTCTTACCGTAGCCCACGTCCCCGCAGATGAGTCGGTCCATCGGCCGGCGACTCTCCATATCGTCTTTGACTTCGGCAATCGCCTCCCGTTGTCCGGGAGTCTCGAAATACGGGAAGGAGGCCTCAAGCTCTGTCTGCCAGGGCGCGTCTGGACGATACGAGTGTCCTTCTGCAACCTCCCGCGCGGCATACAGATCCAGTAGCTCGCGGGCCACTGCCTCAGCCGCCTTCTTCACCCGATCCTTGACATCCCGCCAGCCCACAGTCCCCAACCGGCTCAAGCTGGGCACTCGATCATCGGCGCCGACGTAGCGACTGAGCCGATCGGTCTGGTAGATGGGAACAAACAGGCGGTCGTCACCACCATATTCAACCAACAAGTACTCTTGCTCGCCCCCCTCGACACTTCGGGTCACCAACCCACGGAATATGCCGATACCGTGCTCCACGTGCACCACGTAGTCACCCGGCGACATATCGGCGAAGGTTGACTCGGGTGCGACCTTACGCCGGTGGGCCGGCCGACGAGGCGCCGATCGACGCCACCCGAAGATCTCACCATCGGTCAGAAGCTGGGTCGAGACACCCGACGGTGAGCGGAGCACCCACCCTTCGTCGAGAGCACCCTGAACAAGGGTCAGCATCGCACAGGGCTCATCTCGGAGAACCTCAAGCGGCGCCGCGTAGCCGTGCTCCCTGCCCCATAGATCAGCTAACCGCCGTGCTTGGCGACTAACGACCACCACGCGGTCCCCCTGAACCAGCGCCAGTTCTATGTGGTCCAGAAGGGGCCTCAGCTGCCCCCCGAACCGAGGGCCCGGGACAAAGGATTCGCCCATCGTCGACGTCGCCTGCTCCCGCCCGTGACCGAGGACGAGCACCGATCGATCCGTTGTCATCTCCCACCACTCGTCCCACGGAGCGAAGGGCAGTGGGTAGTCCTTCGGAAGCGCCCCACTCTTCTCGACGGCAGCTTTCAAGTCGAGTGCCTCGGCTTCCAGTTCCGCCCAGCTATCCGCCAGCTCCCATTCATCATCTACCACAGCCAGCCCGTCGGCGGGCAAATGGTCCAGCACCGTGGCGGAGTCAGTGTAGAGATATGGTAGGTAGAACTCCAGTCCGGGGAAAGGCACGGCGTCTGCGAGGCCACGATAGTGTTCCTCAATCTCCTCGAGCGCATCCTCCGGCAGATCTTGCGCCAACCAAGCACTTACCGCTTCGAGGGCCCGCGGCCCGTGACGCGGCAGGGCCTCCCGGGCCGGGATCACTCTCGCACCCCTGACCCGATCTTGTGAGCGCTGTGTTGCCGGGTCGAAACGTCGTAGGGAATCGACTTCGTTGCCCCAGAGCTCGATGCGCACGGGTAAGTCATCCGCGGGCGAGAAGATGTCGATGATCCCTCCCCGATGGCTGAACTGGCCCGGGGCCTCCACAACGCTCACCGGCTCATACCCAATGCCGACCCAGCGTCTCAGTGTGCGCTCCAGATCGAGCATCTGCCCCAGAGCGATCTCGTGGATAGACAGGCGGTACTGATGGAGAGGCAAGGTGCGCTGCATCGCGGCCCGGGCCGAAGCTACAACGATGAGGGGCCTCGGGTCGCGCTCTGCTCCTTCGGCCTGGGCACCCCCACTTATCTTCGCCCCGGGGTCGCCGTCGACCGCCGACACAGAGCGAGGGCGAGTTCGCCAATCGTGGAGCGCAGAGAGGACGCGCAGGCGTCCGACGATGATCTCGTCGGTCCAGGGCGCGCGATCGTAGAAGAGCGTCAAGGGCTCATGGAGACGCAACACCCGGACGGACTCGCCCGCCCAATCGTGCAGCGACTGGACAAGTTTCCGCGCCCGGTCGGTAGTACCGGTAACCAGCAGCAGAGGTCTGGTTACCTCCGGCGTCGTGTCACGAGCCAGAGCTGCCAGCACCGGAGCCCGCGCCGAGCGCATCAGCCCCAGGGGAGCCGGCACGTCCCCCTGGGTCACATGGTCCCTCAATCGGCGATACGGGCTAGCCTCCTTGAAGGTTTCCAGAAGCCCGGAGATGTCCATGTCACGCCCTCCGGTTGAAGCAACTCATTGCCTCGTCGATCCCCTGCACCAGCCAGGTCTCGATGGCAGCCAGCACCCGGTCCAGCAAGTCCTGCAACACAGCTTCCTCGTCCGCAGAGAAACGCTGGAGCACGTAGTCTGAGGGATCCATACGCCCGGGCGGCCGCCCGATGCCGACCCGGAGACGAGCGAATTCCCGGCTCCCCAACTGGCGGATGACCGATCGCATGCCTCGATGACCCCCAGCACCACCGCAAGGGCGGAGGCGGGTTACTCCCAGAGGGATGTCGAGGTCATCATAGATCACTAGAGCCTGGCTCAACGGCACGCGATAGAAGCTCACAAGGGAGGCCACAGCGTACCCGCTATTGTTCATGAACGTGCGGGGCTTTGCCAGGATCACGGAGCGCGCCCCAACGGAGCCAATAGCCACCTGCGAATTCTTATGGCGGCGACTAAAGGAGAAGCCGTGAGCGTCGGCGACGCGCTCAACGCAACGGAAGCCGATGTTGTGGCGGGTTCCGACGTACCTCGGGCCGGGATTCCCCAGACCTGCCACAAGGTAACGACTCACAACAACCTCAGATCGACTCGCGGGGTATAGAGCACGAGCCTTATCGCCGAGTCCCCGAAGAGGATGTGGAGCGCTGGCGGAGAACCCATCGCAGACCAGCCTTTGCCACAACGTACAGGCCCCACAGGGTGAGCAGGACGACAGAGAACAGCCCCCCGGCACAGAACCCGGTGCGGATCTGCCCCACGCTCAGCGCCAGTTCCGCGCCCTCGTCGGGCGCCACCGTGGGTGTCTCAACCAGCCCGGGCGACAGCGTCGCCGTCGGGCGGGGCGTCACCGTGGGTGGCTGCTCCACGGTCATCGGAGTCGGCGTCGGGCCAATGGTCGGAGTTGGAAACACCTCCGTGGGCTCCGGATCGGGCTCGGGCGTAGGGGTCGGCGTGACCACCGGGTCGGTGTTATCAACTACCAGGTTCGTCGCGAAGTCCAGATAGGGGCTGTTCGGATCGTTTATGCCCCAAACGGCCAGTGCCAGCGTATAATGCCCGTCGGGGAGCTGCGTGGTGTCCCACCTGCCGAGAACGTCATTCTCCACCTGCCGACCCTCCACAATGGCGAAGTCCTGCCACTGGGAGTCAGCCGTGGGTCCCGCCCCCGGGGCGTAGCGCACCTGGTAGAAGTCCAGATTCGGATGGGTGGCGCTTCCCCGCACTTCCACCACCCCGCTCACCCTGGCACCGTCAGCCGGGTAGGTGATCCTTGGCTGCTCGACCTGAGATGCGGGAGCTGCTCGGCCAACCGGATTAGCCGCGAGCAGTAATCCCAACGAGACCAGCCATACAACCAGAAGTCGCTTGCCCATAGGTCTACCTCACCACAACTTGGCTCAGGTTAAGTGTTCACCCCGTCGCCCTTGCGAGGGCAACTGCACCTCGCCACTCCGCTGGGGAGTAGAATAGTCACCACCCTGCCAGACGGGCAACCAAGAAGTGTAGCACGAACAGGCCGGAATGGCAAGGCTAGGGCCGTGCCAAGGTGGCCGGCATAGTAGCCTCAGCCCATCGGTGCGAATGATGGCCCTGGTGCCCCTTCTGGCCGGAGCTAAGCTTCCTCGCCGAGTACCGCTCCTGTTGATCCCTATGATGACCGGCCCCGCCGGGACTGGCGCTTGACCAATGGGCAGATTTGAACGACAATAGCGAGGCGATTAAGCCACGACCCACCGGCACGGGATCGCGCCCAGAGGGAAAGGCAGACCAGGTATGTCGACTTTGACGCTCGCCCTAGTCATCCACAACCATCAGCCCGTGGGAAACTTCGAGCACGTCTTTGCTGAAGCGACCGATAAGGCTTACGCACCTATGCTAGCCGCTCTTGTGCGTCATCCCAACATCCGGATGTCGCTCCACTACAGCGGGCCCCTCCTGGACTGGCTGGACGCCAACCGGCCTGATCTACTGGAGCTACTCGGTGATCTCGTCTCGCGGGAGCAGGTGGAGTTGCTGACCGGGGGCTACTACGAGCCGATCCTCGTCTCAGTTCCCGATGCCGACAAACTGGGCCAGGTGCGTAAGATGACAGACTTCTTGATGGAGAGGTTCGGCTACGGAGCCACAGGAGCCTGGATCTCCGAGCGAGTGTGGGAGCCACACCTTCCGAAGACCCTGGCCGAGGCCGGGGTCCAGTACACCTTGCTCGATGACACACCTTTCAAGATGGCGGGCCTCACAGACGCCGATCTGCTGGGCTCCTACATCACAGAGGAACAGGGCTTCCCCTTGAAGATATTTGGAAACGTGAAGCACCTGCGGTACGCTATTCCCTGGCACTCGGTGGAAAAGGTGATCGACTGGCTCAAGGGCCAAGCTCGGGCGTGTCCCGGTGGGGTCGCCGTGTCTGGCGACGACGGCGAGAAGTTTGGTATGTGGCCTGATACCTTCAATCACTGCTGGGGGGAGAACGGCTGGGTTAACCATTTCTTCACCGCATTGGAGGATAACGTCGAGTGGGTGCGCACGCGCCCACTGGGAGAAGTAGCCGCCGAGCAAGCACCTCTCGGCCGGATCTACCTGCCCTGCTCATCATACGAGGAGATGATGCACTGGGCCCTGCCACCCGATGCCTTTGTGAGCTTCGGTGATCTCAAACGAGCGCTGCAGGACGCTGAAGAGACGAGGGGTGCCCATCGCTTTGTCACCGGGACATCCTGGCGCTCCTTTGTTGCCCGTTATGACGAGGTGAACCAGATGCACAAGAAGATGCTCTGGGTCAGCCGGAAAGTCCACGCGATGCCAGAGGGAGAGGCCAAAAGGAGAGCTCTGGACCACATCTGGTCCGCGCAGTGCAACTGCGGCTATTGGCACGGCCTGTTCGGAGGCGTCTATCTCTTCCACATCCGGGCAGCGAACTTCGCCGGGCTGATCACAGCGGAGAATCTGGCTGATCGGAGCGCCAGGGGAGCATCGCCAGACACCCGGGTCTGGGCTACCGTCAAGCGCGCGGATTTCGACGCTGACGGTTCTGACGAGATTCTCCTCAACACCGACCGACAGGTTCTGATCCTTAAGCCCTCCCAGGGCGGCGCATTGATCGAATGGGATTGGCGAGACCGCGCCTGCAATCTACTGAACACGATGACACGCCGTCGTGAGGGGCATCACGAGATGTTGCGTCGGGCCGCTGAACGCGGCCGTCTGATTCTCCCAGGTGAGCAGGAGATTCCAGGTGGGGTGAGGGTTAAGGAGCCCGACGTGCACACGCGGCTCTTCTATGACCGTCACCGTCGGGTGGCGCTCCTAGACCGTTTCCTGGGTCCCCGGGTAACCCCGGAAGCTTTCTACCAGGCGCGCTACAAGGAGCTGGGCAGCTTCGTCGACCAGGCTTATCGCGCTGAGATCAGGACAGCGGATGACTCCATCCAGGTGACCCTGAGCCGCGATGGAGCGGTCTCGGTTGGCGAGGTCTGTTTCCCAGTCCGGGTTGAGAAGACGATCAGGGTGAGCGCGGGCTCTCCCGAGTTCTCGACCACCTATCTGGTGACCAATCTGGAAGACATACCCGTCAGTGTCCGTTTCGGAATCGAGTTCAACTGGGGCATCGTGGGCAGTGATGGCCCCCGGGGATACTTGAGAGTGGGTTCTCGCCCTCACAGCTTGAGTGGATTTGGTTACCACGACCAAGTCTCGACCATGACCGTCGGGTCCACTGAACCGGTTCTTGCCGGGGAGGTGAGGCTGAGTTTGGCGCGGCCGGCAAGTCTGTGGCGCCTTCCCGTCGAGACAGTCTCGAACTCCGAGGCTGGCTACGAGCGGACCTACCAGGGGACCTGTACGTTCCTCTGGTGGGATATTCTGCTGGAACCTGAACTGGCCTGGAAGACGGAGCTCACCTTTCGGCTAATAGAGCTCGAACCGTAGCCGCAATGACACGCTACCTCCTGGTCACAAGACGACGATATGTGCTTCGGTCTAGATAAGGAGTCCTCCATGCGCTTTCTTCTGTCGAGCACTCGCAGCAACTCGGGAGTCACGATGGAGTTCCACATCTCCCGCGAGGCCCGTGAGTTCTACAATTTCGACCACTCCCTCTTCGCGCTGTCCGGTAATGTGGTCTTCGTCAACTTCCACGCCGTCCGGGAGTTCGCCCAGAAGATGAACCAGAAGCGGGATCTGGTGCGCTACCCGGAACGATCAGTGAAGGCCGGTCAGATCAACGCCATGGGTCTCGTCGACGAGATTCTCCACTACGTGGTCCAGCGATACCGCGAACAGAAGCAGGCGACCGTGATGGAGGAGGCCCTGGAGTGGCTTGACAAGCGTGTCGGCGCCGAGGAGCTCGACAAAACCCTCCATCGATTCGTCGAGGCATTCCCCCCGCTCGCAGTCTACCGGCAGAACGTTGAACCTGGCGAGTACCTCGATGGTCGGACCGATGGCGTGCCTCATCGCCAGATCGTCCTCGAGGAGATGCTGCTGCTCTGGCTGGCCAACGAGAACCCCGGCTTCTCGCCCTTTATCGAACTGTTCGATGACACCGAGTTGGAAAGAGAGACCAGCTACCGCGAGACTATGTCGGAGCTCCACGACTTCTTCGACACGCAACCTCCCTTCGGTCCCGACGGGCAGAACCTTATCGATATGCTGCGCAGTCCCGCCAGATCCTCGCCCCATTCCGTCGCGGGTCAGTTGGAGTTCATACGCCGCCGGTGGGGCGCGCTGCTTGGCAAGTATGTCTACCGTCTCCTCACCAGCCTCGATCTGATCGCCGAGGAGGAGAAAGCGACGTTCCTGGGGCCGGGCCCCAGCCGCGTATACGAGTTCGAGCCCCTGGAGCTCGAGCGCTTCAGCCCGGATCAAGACTGGATGCCCCACGTCGTGCTACTGGCGAAGAACACGTGCGTCTGGCTCCACCAGCTCTCAGCCGAATACGAGCGCCCGATCACTCGCCTGGACCAGGTGCCTGACGATGAACTGGACACATTGGCTGGCCGTGGGTTTACCGGTCTGTGGCTCATCGGCCTTTGGGAGCGGAGCTCCGCCTCAGAACAGATCAAGCGGATGATGGGAAACCCAGAGGCTGTGGCATCCGCTTACTCGATAGACGAGTATCGGATCGGCGATGACCTTGGCGGCGAGGATGCATACGCGAATCTGCGAGACCGAGCGTGGCAGCGCGGGATTCGCCTTGCCAGCGATATGGTGCCTAACCACATGGGCATCGATTCCCGCTGGGTGATCGAGCACCCCGAGCGCTTCATCTCCATCGACGCCCCCCCCTTCCCATCGTACGCTTTCAGCGGGCCCGACGTGTGCCAGGACGAGCGGGTGGGCATCTACCTGGAGGACGGCTACTATGATCGGAGTGACGCCGCCGTGGTATTCAAGCGGGTCGATCACTGGACGGGCGATGAGAGGTATATCTACCACGGCAATGATGGCACAAGGATGCCGTGGAACGACACGGCGCAACTCGACTTCCTGAAGGAGGAAGTGCGCGAGGCAGCGATCCAGATGATCCTCCATGTCGCCAGGAAGTTCCCCATCATCCGTTTCGACGCCGCGATGACCCTGGCCAAGAAGCACTACCAACGGCTCTGGTTTCCGGAGCCGGGTACCGGTGGGGCCATCCCGTCGCGGGCCGAGCACGGGATGACACGACAGCAGTTCGACGAGTTGATGCCGGAGGAATTCTGGCGCCGAGTGGTCGATCGTATCGCGGAGGAGGTGCCCGATACCCTCCTACTCGCGGAGGCATTCTGGCTGATGGAGGGGTACTTCGTGCGCACCCTCGGCATGCATCGAGTATATAACAGCGCATTCATGAATATGCTCCGGGACGAGGACAATGCCAAGTACCGCAGCGTGATGAAGAACACCCTGGAGTTTGACCCCCGTATCATGAAGCGATACGTCAACTTCTTGAACAACCCCGACGAGCGGACCGCCGTCGACCAGTTCGGCAAGGGCGATAAATACTTCGGACTATGCACCTTGCTCGCCACGATGCCCGGTCTTCCGATGTTCGGCCACGGCCAAGTCGAGGGCTACACCGAGAAGTATGGAATGGAGTATCGTCGCGCCTATTGGGATGAGTCGCCCGATCCTCACCTCATCGAGCGCCACGAACGTGAGATCTTCCCGCTGCTCCACAAGCGGTATCTCTTCTCCGGGGTCGAGGGCTTTCTCCTCTACGACTTCTTCACCCCTGGGGGGCCCGTTAACGAAGACGTGTTCGCCTACTCGAATCGCGTCTCGGACGAGCGTGCCCTGGTTCTCTACCACAACAGGTACGCCGAAACCCGCGGCTGGGTGCGCAACTCCGTCGCCTACGCCGGGCAGACCCAGGATGGGGAGAAGCGGTCGATGCAGCGATCCCTCGGCGAGGGGCTGGCCCTGCGTGACGAGGACGGCACCTTCACCATCTTCCGCGATCATGTGAACGGTCTTGAGTATATACGTAGCAACCAGGAGATACACGAGAAGGGACTATACGCTGAGCTAGGCGCGTACCAGTGCCAGGTGTTCCTGGGCTTCCGCCAAGTGCAGGACACGGAGTGGCACCAATACGCTCAGCTCACCTCTTACCTAAACGGACGGGGGGTTCCCAGCATCGAAGAAGCCCTCCAGGAAGTCCTTCTTCAACCTATCCATCAGCCGTTCCGCGAGCTGGTCAACGCAACCACCATCAGACGCCTCTTGGAAGTCCGACGGGCAGGAATCCAGGCGCAACAGGCGCTCACCGATGACGTGGAGCAGATGATGCGCAACCTTCTCAGGGCGATCAGAGTCTGGATTGAGGGAGCCCCGCAGCCCGAGCCGCTCCGTCCATGCCCGGAGGGGAGAGAGCTGCAGATCGCACGCAGCGTACGACGCGAGCTGGAAGCGGTGCTCAAGCTACAAACCCCCGGCCGCCATCTGGGACTGCCGGAGGCCATTACCACTTACCTCCGTGACGGTGGGCCCGAACAGGCTGCGGTTGGACTGGGCGACAGCGCCGGATCCTGGTCAACCCTCTTTGGATGGCTGTCGACCCACGCCCTGGGGAAGATGGCCGATGGCGCAGACTTTGCCCAGGTAAGCCGGAGTTGGCAGGATGAATGGCTCCTCGGGAGGGTCATAAGCAGGGCACTGCAGGACGTCGGGCTCGACGAGGGGGCGGCCTCATGGGCTGTGACCAACATCAAGGTCCTGACCACCCACCAACGCTGGTTCGAGATCGACCCGGCTCAGGATAGCCGGGCCTACAGTATCCTGCGCTCTTGGCTTCGCGACGACGAGGTTCACCGCCTGCTGCAGGTGAACCGGTATCGGGACGCCCTGTGGTTCAACGCCGAGGCATTTGAACAGCTTCTGTGGTGGATGGAGATCGTGGCGGCCTTGTCCATCATCGCCGACGCCGACCGCCCGCGCGATCAGGCCGCTGATGAGGTTGTGGCCTGCCACGAACTGCTCGCAGCTCTGCGGCAGGCCAAGGAGCAGTCCGGCTACCGTGTGGAACAACTGCTCGAGGGGGTTCGCGCCGACCAATAGTTCAGCTGGGATACGCGGCCCACAACCTGAGCCCCCCAAGGCATATCAGGCCTGGCCTCCAGCTCAAACACCATACAGACATACGGCTCGGGCTCGCTGTTCGACCAAGTTGCATTGCCGACCGCTGACTCCGGTGCTACAATACGGGTCACATCGCACAATGCTAGAGCCACAATAGACAGAAACGAGACCGCCATGAAGGAACATACGGATTCGCGCTGCCACCTGTCCGTGCACGGGCATTTCTACCAGCCTCCCCGGGAGGACCCATTTTCCGGTCGTATCCCAAGAGAACCGAGTGCGGCCCCATATGCCAACTGGAACGAACGTATCACGGCGGAGTGCTACGAGCCGAATGCCAGAGTCGGCAACTTCGAGCGCATCAGCTTCAACCTGGGCGGGACGCTGGCCCGGTGGCTTGACGAACACGACCACGACACCTATCAGGCAATCGTCGCTGCGGATCGGGCCCATCGGCAGGCCTATGGCATCGGCAACGGGATTGCCCAGTCGGTTCATCACACCATCCTCCCTCTGGCTCGCCGCCGGGACAAGATCTGCCAGGTGCAATGGGGCATCGCTAGCTTCGAACACCGCTTCGGTCGTCGTCCGGAGGGGATGTGGCTCCCC
Organism: Thermoflexales bacterium; assembly: GCA_007123205.1. GTDB lineage: Bacteria > Chloroflexota > Anaerolineae > B4-G1 > B4-G1 > SKLM01. Next base: position 4,753 of record SKLM01000250.1, on the reverse strand, counting down.
GAGATGGGCGTCGACTACGAGACCCTGGAGATCCTGGCAGCGGCAGGTCTTCGTTTCACCATCCTATCGGACGAGCAGGTATACCACCGATCATCCGCCGGGGACGCGGAACGGGCTGGAGGCCCGTATCAGGTGTCATTGCCGAACGGCGAAGGTATCGCCGTATTTGTCCGAGATCGGGTCCTCTCCAACAGCCTGTCCTTCGGGATGCCAGGCTCGGCACAGATCGACCAGTGGTTGCACGAGCACTTGACCTGGCAATGCCGCCGGAACGGACTACACATCGTCGCAACCGACGGGGAGACCTTCGGCCACCACCACCGTCAGGGTGTAGAGGTACTAAGACAGATTCTCGACGGTGGTGCACGCCACGGTTGCACACTCACTACGCTGCCGCTCTATCTCGACCAACACCCTCCGCGGTCGGACATCAGGGTGGTGGAGAATACCGCCTGGAGTTGTTCGCACAGGCTGGACCGCTGGGTCGTCGGATGCCCTTGTACGCCCGGGGACAGCCGCTGGAAGGGCGCGCTACGCCGCGCCCTCGATAACCTGGCCGGGGACCTGGACCGAGTCTACAGCTGCGAGGCGCAGCAGCTAGGTTTCGAGCCCTGGCCCCTGCGAGATCGCTACATCGACGTCGTACTGGGCAAGGTGTCGGGGGAGAGATTCCTGAACGGAAACGGTCTCGGACACCTCATGAGCGCGGAGACACAACGCCTTCTAGGGCTCCTAGAGGCTCAGCTCTATCGTCAGCGCATGTACACCAGCTGTACCTTCTTCTTCGACGACTTGGATCGGTACGAACCTCGCTACGCCATAGGCAACGCCATTCATGCCGTCGCCCTGACCCGCCACGCCACCGGCGACGAGCTCTCTCACAGCTTCCGCCGCGATCTGAGTGTGGCCCGTAGTCTGAAGAGCGGCCTCACTGGAGCTGATATCTTCGACGAGATTGTATCCCGAGCAAGGGTAGAGGCCAGACCGGGTCCACCTCGCCGCGGGCGACCGGGCCCGTGATGCCAGAGGGCCAGGTCCCCGCCTCCCGCCCACACTCGACCGTACGACGACCATAGCCGCGCAAGGCATCGAGACGGAAGCAGGTCAAGAGTGACCGATCCCACGAGGCAAGCACATACCGACACAAGTGGATCACAGCAGCGGCCAGATGCTGAGCCGGGTGATGGCCAGGCTGACGCAGCGCCGAACACCCCAGCCTACTCCGACATCGACCTCGACCGCTGGCGCGAATATGACCACGTCTGGACTGACAGCCTGTGGTTGATCGAGTCCCGCGACGCCACTGGCGGCCATGAACTGGATTACCATGGCAGCTTTGTGCCACAGATAGCGACCCAGAGTCTCCTCCGCTACACGAAAGGCGACGACATTGTCCTCGATCTGTTCCTGGGTTCTGGGACCAGCGCCATCGAGGCCCAGAGGCAAAAACGCCGCCTCATCGGAGTTGAGCTAAGAGCGGATCTCGTCGAGTACGTGCGCGGCAAAGTCCGCCCGGAACTCCTGGGAGACCGCATCCGGCTGCTCCACGGAGATGCCACGGATGAGGCAATCGTTGGGCACGTTAGGCGTCACCTGTCCGGGATGGACGCTGACCACGCCCAACTCGTCGTGCTTCACCCACCCTATCACGATATCATCACCTTCTCGGACCACTCGGCCGACCTCTCCCGCATCGATGGGCTGCCCCATTTTCTCGACGGCTTCGAAAGCGCAGCGCGTCACGCGTTTCAACTGCTGGAGCCCCAGCGTTTTGCCATCCTCGTCATCGGCGACAAGTACGCCCGTGGCGAGCTGATCCCCTTGGGCTTCTACTGCCTGGATCGCATGCAGCGGGTGGGATTCCGCACCAAGGCGATCGTGGTGAAGAACATTGAGGGAAACGAGCGAGGCAAAGGGCGTGACAGCAACCTTTGGCGCTACCGCGCCCTGCGCGGCGGCTTCTACATCTTCAAGCACGAGTATGTGATGGTGTTCCGCAAGCCCAGCTGAACGACGCCCTGTCCTAGCCAAGACTGCGGACTCGTGGCCGGTCTCGACCCGAAACTAACCTATGATCAACGACCTCTTCGCCCACCTCTTTCCGTCATTCGACCGCGTCTACTGCCCTGCTTCGCCGTGCGAGCCAGGTCGTGCAGCGCTTCCACGTAAGCATCCCGGTCGAAGACCCGCCCCACTCTCAACATGTCGTACATCTCCTGCGCCACAACCGCGGCGATGGCGTGAACCCCATCGTGTCGATCGGTGCCCGCCTTCAGGAGAGCCTCCAGCGTGAGCGCTGTCTGGGGTGGGTCGTTATTGGCCAGTTGATCCTCGACTACGTGATGCATCGCAACATGGACGAACGGGTTGACGCCATCCAACGTCAGGTCCTCGCCACCCAGGCTCTCGACGTCCTTCCACACGTGATGGTACTCGGGATGCTGTCCGAGCACCTCGGCGAGCCGTCGATCCCTCCCGTCCAGCTCGGCACCCGCCTGCGCCAGCTGCCAGATCAGACCAATCTGAGTTCGGCCAATCTGGCGCAGTTCGCCGTAATCAGCCATTATCGTCGCACTCCATCCACTAAGTCGGACCACGCGCTTCGCTGTCCCACCCTCGATCCCGCGCCCCGGGGAATCGCCGCTGGCCAACCGGGGTTGATGTTCACAGGCTGACCTGGGACAACCCTCCCTCGGCAACGCGTCCCGAGGCGGTCGCCCAACCTAGCCGGCCAATCCTTCCAGTCGGTCTTGCCCCCCATCGCGCGCTGGAACTCGTTGACCCCGTACGTCGAAGCTGAAACACCCGGCCTCGATCCCACCTCCCAACCTGCCGACGTCCACTGCATCACCTATCAGAGAGACACGTCACAGGCTAGACCACCTGCTCAGCCCTCAAGCGGGCCACGGCCTCAAGCCCGTACCCGAGGTACTCGACCAGAACTTCCTCCGTGTGTTGGCCCAGCAGTGGTGGGGCTGCCTCCATGCGCACCGGCGTGCGGGAGAGATTGAGGGGCGACCCAGCCACGTTGAGCGTTCCTGCCGTAGGATGTTCCAGTTCGACCAGCAACTGACGCGCCAATACCTGAGGATCCGCAAAAACCTCGTCGACGCTCTGAACAGGCGCGCAGGGAATCCCTCCCTGCACCAACGTGCCGTACCAATCAGCGGCAGACCGGGCCCGGAACCGATCCTGAAGGATCGGGACAAGAAGACCTCGATGCTCAACCCTTTTCGGGTTCGTGTTGAACCGGTCATCCGACGCCAGGTCCTCCCACCCGGTGATCTCGCAGAGCCTCCGCCACTGTCGGTCGTTGCCCACTGCCAGAGCGATCCAGCCATCATCGGTGGGGAACAACTCGTAGGGCACGATGTTCGGGTGGGCATTCCCGTACCGAGCCGGCTGTCGCCCCGTAACCAGGTAGTTGCCGGCGACATTCGCCAGCCAGGCGACTTGGGAGTCCAGCAGTGCCACGTCCACGTACTGGCCCTTCCCGCTCTGCTTCCGCTCGTACAGCGCAGCCAGAATGGAAACCGCCGCGAACAGAGCGGCGGTGATGTCCACAATCGGAACGCCCACTCTCGTGGGCGGCCCCTCAACGGGACCCGTCACGCTCATAATCCCACCCAGTGCCTGAATCGCGAAATCATAACCTGGTCGATCACGATAAGGCCCATCCTGCCCGTACCCGGTAATCGCACAGTAGATCAGGCCCGGATTGCGCTCCCTAAGCAGGTCGTACCCCAATCCCCACTGGTCCATCGTCCCAACCCGGAAGTTCTCGACGAGCACATCCGCCTGGTAGGCCAGATCCCGAACGATCTCGCGGCCGCGCTCTGTCTTCAGATTCACGGTGATACTCTTCTTATTCCGATTCACCGCAAGGTAGTACGCGGACTCGCCTCCGGCCCAGGGGGGACCCCACTCACGGGTGTCATCTCCACTGCCCGGCCGCTCCACTTTGATCACCTCAGCGCCCAAGTCTGCCAGCGCCATGGTGCAATACGGACCAGCCAGAACTCGCGACAGGTCGACGACCAACACGTCCGACAACGGGGGACCATCAGGTCTATCAGCTACGTCTCGGTTCATATCATCTCCACCTACTTGCTGCGGAAGTCCCTTCCAGATGCAGAGCGTGCCTCCTGCCTCACACTGGTCTGGCCGCTTCAGCTCCGCGATGAGAGGAGCGGCCAATCCCCAGGAACCTGTTGCGAGCAGATACGCTTAGCACCGCAGACTCGCCCACGAAACGCCCGAACAAGAAGCAGTCGATGACCAAAGGAGCAGGAAGCGGCACAGGCTCCGTTCAACCCACAGGCCGCCTGCGAGACCGACGGGGCTGTCAAGGCGGAGCTAGAAGGTCTCGATGTGCCAGTCAACGACCTGGACCTCAGGTCGGAACATCTGAACCCACACCACGACCTTCTCCAGAGAGGCCTGAACGTGGCCGGGGTCATTGTTGGCCACCGTGACAAGTGCCACCTCAGCCATCTGCCACGCGTCGTTGAAGCCCACCTCAGCTGTCGAAACGTTGAACTCCCTCCGCAAGCGGGTCAGCAGCGGTTTGAGGACACGCCGCTTTCCTTTCAGAGAACGGTTCCCCGGAATGCGTAGTTCGATGCTACAAGCGCCAATGACCATATGGCTTCAGTCTCTTAGACTACGCCGGGATACACGACCTACTCAGGGTAATACAGCTAGTATACCGACATCAACCTCGTTCGTCAAACGACCGTCGTCCACGCTTCCG
>SKLM01000043.1 GCA_007123205.1 Thermoflexales bacterium | reverse complement strand
GGACGGCGACCCCTGGGCACGCGGGCCAGGAGCCAGTGCGTCAACCCGCTGTAGGCCTTGGGCTTGAAGAGATAGACCACGTCGGGCTGCAGGGTCAGGGCTCTGCGAGCTAGGCGGAGGGCCACCATCACCTGGAAGACACCGGGAACCCGAGGGGGCAGAGGGATGTTCTCGACGCGCACGCCACCCTCCTCCCACCGCTGCCCCGCGTCCTCGGGGCGCTGCCAACCCGGCAATACCATAGTGACGTGGTATCCACGGGCCGCCAGCGCCTTCGCCATCGGCAGCGCCCGTATCCGCATGGTGCTGCGAGGCCGCATCCCGAAGGGTCCGACGATCACCACGTTCACGCTGCTGATCCAGGTATCTTATCGGTCAACCCTGGAGGGGACACCAGCGAGAGCCTCGCTCTTTCGCCCACAATCGCCGCGGGCATCGATCACTAGCTCGGAGATCCACAGACAACCATCGACGCCATTATACCGTGCTCACTTGGAGGGGCAACCGGCCGCTCGTGGAAGGCCTGAGGGCGGCGCGGCCTGGCCGACTCCCAGCAGTCGCGCCTCGTAGAGGACCAGCGGTGGCGGAGACTCTGCTGTATCAACTGCAGGCAAATGTCTCCATCTACTTTCAAATCACGAACGAACTGATGCGTCCTGTTAACAGGCGGGATACCACAGGCCACACAGTCACACAGAGGATAACACCAAGTCATAATCGCGAATGCGGCTCTCTGCGCGCGTCTTTGCTTTTCGCTGCGCTATGGGCCTTGACGTTGTCTTGAAGCGGGTTCACACTTCGCGGATCTCTTAGACTAACGAAGGCGTGGTGACCGAGGAGAATCTTCGCTTGGTGCACGAATCCGGGGTGGAGCGCCATGAGGGAACGACAGTGATTGCTACTTCAGCCTGACCACGGTTAGAAACCCGGCTGGTTTCAGGATGACGATTCCTTTGCGTTTCTTGACCTTGAGCAGATGGTCATTGCCACGAACAGTGTAGGAAGCTCCACCCGCAACCGCGCATTCTAGGACGCGATTATCGGCCGAGTCCTCTTGGATGACCTCTAGGCTGAGTTGAGGCTCGACAACCGTGGTCACCCGCTTGAGACTCTTGATGAACGCGGGAACCTCGTCTGGTGATCTCATGAGGTACTTCTTGACCCGGAGGACGCATCCGCTGTGTTGACCTCTGGTTGAGAGCTAGATCCACACAGACGACGGCGGTCCCCTCACGGCCGGGCACCGCCCGGGCGGAGCCTCGCCCCCTGGGAGGAGAAGAGACAACGGGGAGCTCGCCTGCTGCTCCCGTAGCGGTAGACCCCTCACGGGTCGCCTCCCCCTTCCCTGTGGGAGCCGTGAAAGCGGCTCCGCCGCCAGCAATGCGGAATCTCACTATCGCGCGCTGCGACCGCCATCTCGTGGCATGCCCCCTGGTTAGAGGGTCACGGCCACCCCAGAACGGTCGCCAGGGCCGCTGCCCGGCGGACTACCTCAGATCAGCGGCAGGCACCCGCTCCCGCACCAGCTCCTCCACGGCCTCGGGACTGTCCGCCTGGAGGGCCTCCCGCGCCACCTCTCGCGCCTCATCCATGGCCAGCTGGCGGATGATCTGCTTCGCTACAGGGATCGCCGGCGGGTTCATGCTGAACTCATCCAGTCCCAGCCCCAGGAGGATGGGGATGGCCAACGGCTCTCCGGCCAGCTCACCGCAGAGCCCCACCCGTATCCCGCTATCGTGGCCGGCCTCAATCGTATCCCGGACCAGCCGGAGCACCGCTGGTTGAAAGCCACTGACCAGGTCCGCCAGGTCCGCATTCGTCCGGTCGGCCGCCATCGTATACTGACTCAGATCATTGGTGCCGATGGAGAAGAAGTCCACTTCGTCCGCGAGACGATCCGCCATCACCACGGCGGCCGGGATCTCGATCATGATCCCGATCTCGATATCACCCGCCGTCGGTTGACCCTCCTCCTCCAGCTCCCGCCGGCACTCCTCCAGCAACTCCCGAGCCGCCTTGATCTCCGAAACGCGGCTGACCATGGGAAACATGATCTTCAGATTCCGGTCGACCCCCGCGCGAAGCGCCGCTCTCAGTTGCGGTTTGAGCAGCTCGGGACGGGCCAGGCACAGGCGGATGGCCCGCACCCCCAGGAAGGGGTTCATCTCGTGCGGCAGATCGAGGTAGGGCAGCTCCTTATCGCCCCCGATGTCCAGCGTGCGGAGGATGACGGGCAGATCCCCGAACACATCCACGATGGCCCGGTAGGCCTCGTACTGCTCCTCCTCGTCGGGCAGAGCATCGCGTTCCAGGTAGAGGAACTCGGTGCGGAGCAGGCCCACCCCCTCGGCCCCGGCCTCCGTCGCTGACCGCGCTCCGGCGACGTTGCCGATGTTCGCCACCACCTCAACCCGTTGCCCGTCCCGGGTCACCGCGGGGTCGTCGGCCTTCTCCCGCGTCTCCTGAAGCGTTGCGGCAATGCGCTCCTGGCGCTCCCGGTACTCGTGTATCGTGTCCTGATCCGGCCCGACGAGCAGGATGCCGGCCGTCCCGTCGAGCACCACCGTCTCGCCCTCGCGTATCTCCAGGATCTCCCGCCCGGCACCGACGACCGCCGGTAGGGCCAGGCTGCGGGCGAGAATCGCCGTATGGGACGTCCTTCCCCCTTCAGCGGTACAGAATCCCAGTACCAACGATTTGTCCAAGAGCACCGTGTCCGAGGGTGTCAGGTCCCGAGCCAGGATGACCGACGGGTCCGAAAGCTCTGCCGCCGGGGACTGCGGGAGTTCCAGCAACACCCGCACCACCCGCTCAGCGACATCCCGCACGTCGGCGGCTCTGGCGCCCAGGTACTCGTCCTCCATCGCCTCGAGCATTTGGGCGTACGACTCGGCGGCCTCGTGGATGGCCGCCTCCGCGTTCAGATCCTCTCCCTCGATGGCGGCCCGGACTTCCCCCAGCAGCTCGGGATCCTTCAGCATCATCAGGTGCGCCTCGAAGATGGAAGCCTCTTCGGCGCCGGTCTCCTCTTCTGCCTTGGCCAGGACTCGCTCCAACTGCGTCCGACCCGTCTCCAGGGCGTCCTCAAACCGCTGCCACTCCGCCACCGGATCCTCGACCTCACGCCGTTCCACATCCACCTCCACCTTGGCGAACTGGAACGTCGGTCCAATGGCGATGCCCGGGGAGGCGCCGATGCCCTGGACGTCGATCACACCAGTGGATTCGTCCCTGGTCTCAGTCGTCTCCTGTGTCGTCATCATCTTCCCACCTCGAACTCCTTGT
>SKLM01000180.1 GCA_007123205.1 Thermoflexales bacterium | reverse complement strand
GTCCACCCCCCATCGGGCTCCAGGCCGTGATCCTCCGGCCGTTCGCGGAAGAGGAGCAAGCCCAGGGGGAGCATGACGAAGAGCTCCAAGGCGCCGAGGATGGCGTAGGTGGCCCGCCAGTCGAAGGCCTGGAGCAGGAGGTGGACGAGATTGGGGAATGCGCCCATCCCGAGCAGGGAGAACCCCACGCCGGAGAGCCCGATGATGGTGCCGCGGCGGGAGATCCACCACTGGTTGATGACGTTGCTCGATACGAGCATCAGGGCGCTGGCCCCGAGCATCCGCAGCAGGACGTAGCCCACGCCCAGCATCAGGGCGTTCTGGACGAGGGCCATGTAGAGGCACGAGAGGCCCAGCAGCCCGGTGATCAGGGCGACCATCTTCCGGTAGCCGTGCCGGTCGATGCGCTCACCCCAGAAGGTGAGGCTGAGGCCGGCCACGATGGTGGCGATGGTGAAGAGGGTGCTGGTGAGGGAACGGCTGATGCCCAGATCCTGGATGAACGCGTCGGTAAAGATGGAAAGGACCGGGCTCTGGCCCGGCTGGGTCATGATCATGCCGGCGGTGCCGGCCGCCAGGATGACCCAGCCGTAGTAGAACGGTGTCCGGTGGACCAAGGAGGATTCTGTCGGGTTTTTCATTCAGCGATCTCTCTGACGTGCGCTCAGGAAGCGAGGCAGGTTCTATCGTTCTCGTCGTTCAGCCGAGCGGCGCCTGGCAGAATGGTACCTGTGTCGAGAGTGGGACTGACAGATGCCGGTTGTGCCCGGCCGGTCTCTCGGCCCAGGTGCCACGCATCTTCGGCGTGACTTTGAAGGATCCGCCGCATGAGAAGATGGTGCCAGAAGCTCAGGTCCATAGAAGGGTCAGGGAGCGCGGAGGGCCTAGGAAGGTTCCATGGATACCGAATGCCCTGGTGCAGGGCGGGCGTAGCCCCCGGAGTATGTGATGGCGCATGGCATTGTGGGGTTCACTCGCTCACCGAGTTGGGCAGGGGGCCCTCGGTGTCGTGGAAGCTGGCGAAGTGCTCGGCCTCCGCATCCTGTCGGTAGTGGGCGCCCCGGGATTGACGGTTGTGCCAGGCGGCATTGGTGACGATCCAAGCAGTCTGGGCCATGCTGCGCAGGCCGATCAGGTTGTCGTCGAGCCGGGTGGCGCGGTAGAAGTTGTCGATGACGCCCCACAGATGGTCCAGTTCGGTGAGGGCCCGGGCGAGGCGGTGGGTATTGCGCGCCAGCCCGACGTAGAGCCACATGACGTTCTGGATAGCTCGCTTGTCCCGGGTGAGCAGGACAGGGTCGGCCACGCCGTGGATACTGGCCGGTGCCCAGGGGGGAATGGTGTCCGGATCGACGGGGCGGAGGTCGGAGCGAGACGCGATGTCGTGGCCGGCGCGCTGTCCCCACAGCAGGCCTTCGAGAAGGGATGTGCTGGCCAGGCGGTTGGCGCCGTGGACCCCGGTGCAGCTCACCTCGCCCACGGCGTAGAGCCCGCGGAGGGTGGTGCGCCCGGCAGCATCGGCGTGGACGCCGCCGCAGAAATAATGCGCGGCCGGGACGACGGGAATGGGCTCCTGGGTGATGTCGATCCCGGCGTCAAGGCAGGTCTGATAGATGGTGGGAAAGCGCTCACGGATCTGCGGCGCATCCATCTGGGAGGCCAGATCGAGGAGCACGTGGGGGTAGCGGTGGGTGAGCATCTCGTGATGGATGGCGCGGGCCACGACGTCGCGGGGGGCGAGATCGCCCCATTGGGGGGCGTAGGCATCCATGAAGTGGCGGCCGTCGGGCGTGAGCAGTCGGCCGCCCTCGCCACGCACGGTCTCCGAGATGAGGAAGTTGTCGGCTCCGGGGAAGGCCAGAGTCGTGGGATGGAACTGGACGAACTCGGCGTTGATGACCCGGGCGCCGGCGCGGTAGGCCATCGCCAGCCCGTCCCCCCGGGCCCCCGGGGGGTTGCTGGTGTGCCGGTAGATCTGTCCGATGCCGCCGGTGGCCAGCACGGTGGCCGGCGCGAGGAGACGCTGGACCTCGCCGGTCTGGCGGTGGAGGACGTAGGCGCCGTGGCACGTGATCGGGCTGTAGATGGCGTGGAGGTCCTGGCTGTGGTGCGAAGACGTGATCAGATCCACGGCGGTCACGCCGGTGGTCAGGGTGACGTTGGGTAGCTCCTGGAGGCGCCGGATGAGGGCGGTTTCGACGGCCGCCCCGGTGGCATCGCCGACGTGGAGGACGCGGGAGACCGTGTGGCCGCCCTCGCGAGTGTAGGAGAGGGTGCCGTCGTCCCGCCGGTCGAAGGGCACGGCGAGCTCGTCGATGAGGAGTCGCTCGACGACCGGCGGGCCCTCCTCCGCCAGGAGGCGGGCGACGGGGGGCAGGCTCAGCCCGGCGCCGGCCGCCAGGATGTCTTCAACCAGCAGGTCGACGTCGTCGTCGGGCCCGCGAGCTGCGATGCCGCCCTGGGCGTAGCGGGTGTTCGATTCCTCCGGATCCCAGGCACGGGTGATGACGGTGATGGCCCGCTGTCGATCGCGAGCCAGGCGGAGGGCGGCCGCGGCGCCGGCGATGCCGGAGCCTATGACCAGAACGTCAGTCTCGGTGCACATGGCGACGTCCTTCGTGGGGAGTCGGTATCACAGGGCCAGCATCCTCTCAAGGGCCACGGCGGCCCACTCGGCGGTCTCGGGGGCGACGGTGATCTCATTACGCACCTCACCGCGGGCCAGGTCGTCCAGCAGGGCCGCCAGATTGTCCGGCGTGGTCCGGGCCATCGTGACGCAATAGGGAGGGACGTCGGCCAGCGAGAAGATCGTCTGGTCGGGATGGTCCCTCTGGAGCCGATGGACGAGACGGGTCTCGGTACCGATGGCCCAGACGGTGCCCGGAGGCCCAGACTGGACCTCGCGGATGATGTGGGCGGTCGATCCGGCGTCGTCAGCCAGGGCCACCACGTCGGCGGTGCATTCGGGGTGGACGATGACGCGGACGCCGGGTTGACGCTCGCGGACGGCATGGACGTGTCGAGGCCGGAAGCGCTGGTGGACGTTACAGGCCCCGGGCCAGAGAAGGATCCTGGCGGAGCGGAGCAGGTCGGACGCAGGGGGATGCCGCGGATCCCAGACGAGGATGTCGGCGGGGGGGATGCCCGCGGCGATGGCGGTGTTGTGCCCCAAGTGTTGATCGGGGAAGAAGAAGACCCGCGGCCTCCGCTCGAGGGCCCAGGCGATGGCCTCGGAGGCATTCCCGGAGGTGCAGGTGATGCCGCCGTGCCGTCCACAGAAGGCTTTGAGGGCGGC
>SKLM01000261.1 GCA_007123205.1 Thermoflexales bacterium | reverse complement strand
CTCCCGGTACGGCTACACGGAGGTCTTGCGTCGACGGTGTTATGCCGCGGTGCGCGAGGCCTTTGCCGTGGCCAACCGCTGGGAAGCCGGGGGCTTCCCAGAATGAGGCTGTGACCAGGCGGATCATTGAGACTGACTGGGGGTATCCATCTCGGTGGTCGCGACCGAAGAGGGTGTCTTGGTAGTAGGAATGGGCAGAGGGCGGTGCCGCACCTTGCCGCTCTGCGATCCGTTCTTATGCTAGCCGGGAGGGTGTTATGGCAGACTTGAGGCTGGTCACGTATTGCGGGCTCTACTGCGGTCTGTGCGCGCAGCGGGGACGGGTCCCCATCCAAGCCGCCGAGCTGAGGGACACGCTGAGGACGGAGGGCTACGAGTACTGGGCCATCGAACAGCCCGACTTCGCCGAGTTCTGGCGATACCTGGCTAGCCTGTGCGATCCCGAGCAGGCGTGCCCCGGATGTCGGCAGGGCGCCGGCCCCCCTTTCTGCGGGATCAGGAACTGTGCGCTGGGCCGGGGCGTCGATGTCTGCAGCGAGTGCGGGGAGTACCCGTGCCAACGGATAGAACAGCTGGCGCAGGGATATCCCACCCTGTTGGCTGATGGAGCACGGATGGTTGCGATTGGCACGGAGGCGTGGATAGACGAGCAGGAGGAGCGGAGGAAAACAGGCTTTGCCTATGCCGATATCCGCTGCCATCCTTATCAGGTGCCGGAGGATTAGAGGTCGGCGCGCTACCGTGGGGCTGGCAGCACAGGGGGCGGCTTGAGCTACCAGAGTAGGGTGTCTGGATGGCCAGGTCCCATCTTGGCCACGGGTGATCCCAAGTGATCGCTCGGCTCATCCCGTGAGTGGCGGCTCTCTCTCGGGCACCGGTCCGGGCTGGGAGCGGATTATCGTCAATCTCCGGAGGGACGGACAGGCGTGGGTATCCCGCTAGGACAAATCAGAGCCGCGCGCCTAGCTCGCGCAGCGAGCCCTGAGCCGGGGTCGGCAATCACGAGGTAAGCTGTCGGAGTGATCGATGGGGGGGTGGACGCCATCAGGACACAGCCCCCGGAGGGCGAAGAGGATGAAGAAGTGGTATCCTGAGGACTGGAGGTTCCGGATCGAAGTGGTGCAGGTCGGCGACGAGAACAGGCCTGAGGAATGTCGTATGGGGCTGGAGCCTGGAGATACCTTCGAGGGGTCCTATGGCACGCCGGCCGACTTCTGCCCGACCGCGTTCGTCAAGATATTCCCCAGCATGGAGGTGGTGCGCTGCGGTGGGGACCTGCGCAACCTCGGTGGCACTGGATCCTCCGAGATCACGTTTCCATGTCCCGACGGAGTTGTCCTGTTCCGACTGAACGGAGAGCGGCAGGCGCAGTAGGTGCGCTGCAGGCCGATGGGGGCCGCCTGGGTGCATCCACCGGCCTCCGAAAAGCTGGGTAAACTGGGCGCCCTCGGTGGCGCGCGAGGATCGAAGGGGGAGGGAGATGCCGCTCCGTCAGGCAGGACCATCCGATGCCCGTAGGCTCGCTGAGATCCATATCGCCTCATGGCAGTCGGCCTATCGAGGGATCATCTCAGATCGCGTCCTGGACAATCTGTCCGTTGAGTGCCGTCGCGAGGATTGGGAAGCCAAGTTCGACGGAGGCGCAGATCGGGTGCTCGTGATCGAGCGAGAATCGCGCGTCATAGGCTTCGCCGCCTTCGGAGTCAGTCGAGATGAGGACGCCGACGATAGGATTGGCGAGATACGGGCCATCCACCTGGTTCCCGAAGAGTGGCGGAAAGGGTACGGGTCGGCTCTCATCGAGGCCACAGTGACGTCGTTGCGAGAGGAGGGATTCGCCGACGTCACGCTGTGGGTTCTCCGTGAGAACCAGGACGCCCAGCGATTCTATGGGGCGATGGGATTCCAGGCGGACGGCGCCACGAAGGTCGATACGCGGAGGGACGGTGCAGAGCGCCACGAGGTTCGTTATCGCCTGTCCTTGGCGACGGGACCGCGCGGAGCGGAAGGCGACTGAGGACAAACCTGACCGGAGATAGGAGTGCGGCCATTCACGGATGGGTTCTTGCTCCATCGTCACCCGTTCCAGGGACTGGCGGAGTCGGAAGGACACCGGGAGAGTTATGGGGAGGCAGCGATCAACGGACGAAGCGACGCTGAGGCGCTTCATCCACGGCGCGGAGGATCTGGCGGCGCTGGCGGAGGATCTGTCCGTAGGGGACCTGGACCTGCGCAGCGAGCCGGACAGCTGGACAATCCGGGAGATCATCCATCACGTCAGCGACGACGGCGATGTCTGGTCGATGTGCATCAAGAAGGCCCTGGCAATGCCAGGAGCCCTGGTGAGATTTGAGGGATTCCCGGGCAACGAAGCCTGGTCCGAGGCCTTGACCTTCGCCCGACGCGATGTCGGGCCGGCGGTGCGCCTCATGCGGGCCCACCGCTGTTACCTGGCTGAGATTCTGGCCCACTTCGAGGGTGCGTGGGATCGCTCCATCCGGCTTGCCGACGCCGAGGGTCAGGTGGTGCGAGAGATGAGCGTTCGGGACATCGTGACGATGCTGACAGATCATATGTTGGAGCACGTGGACACGATCAAGAGGGCTCCGGCTGGTGGCGGAGAGGGCAGCGACTCAACGGCATGATCAAGGGTGACTGGGCGAGGCTGCTTATCCGTGTCTACGCCGGCTTCGTGTAGGGAGCGAACGGGGAGGGCGGCTAGCTATGGAGGTGATGCGGGGAGAAAGGACGCCGTACAGAGTGGCCGTCGAGGACATCGAACCCCAGCACTTCGTCTGCTGGGTTCTCGATCTGCCCGGCTGCTTCAGTTCTGAGCGCGATCTGCGTGCTGCAGTAGCCGGCGCCCCGGCGGCCATTGCCGACTACTATGCCTGGATCAAGCGGAAGGATCCCTCTCTGCCAGTGGTGACCGGCCCGTTCGAGGTAGCAGTGGTCGAGGAGTTCCAGGCCCACCCATCATCGGAGGGCCCTGACTACCTGGTCAACGGGTTCTTCGACGATGACGGTCGCCCGCTGGCCTATTGGGAGGTGGCCGGGGCGTTCAGGCTTCTGGACTGGTCGCGGCAGGATCTGCTGAAGGTGGTGGCGGCCCTATCTCCGCAGGAGCTCCGCCAGCCTGTCCACGACGAGGATCGCGGCACGATTGCCGGGGTCCTCGACCACGTGGCGGGAGCCGAGAACTGGTACTTCGACCAGCTTGATCGGTCTGTCCCGCGGAGCGCCTTGCCCGAAGGGGTCTTCGAGCGCCTGGAGACGGTGCGGACGAACAGCCGGCGCCAGCTG
>SKLM01000100.1 GCA_007123205.1 Thermoflexales bacterium | reverse complement strand
GTCACCGGCCGCGACGTAGGTGTCGACGGCAACCTTCGCCAGGTAGGGTGCGGCCAGTGTCGTCGCCGTGACCGTGAGCATAGCGAGGAGCGCCACCGCCATGCGCCCTTTGTGGGCGCGCAGGTATTCCCATAGCAGCCGCAAGGCCTGACGATCGAGCTCTGAAAGGCCATACCTTTCGACCTGCTCGCTTCCCTGCAGCCGGCTCATGAACCCACCGCGGATGCTCACGCGCCACCCCCTCCCGTTCTCGACCCCGAAACACCCCTGCGGTCTTGCCTTTGCAGGGACGTATCCTCCAGCGACTCCGCCTCGAACTGGAGCTCGTACAGCTCCCGGTAGAAACCGTCCGCGGCCAACAGGATCTCGTGGGCCGAACGGGCATCGGCGCCGGCGCCCGTGCTGCGGGCCCGCTCGACGATCCGGCCGTCGCGCAGGACCAGGATCTGATCGGCCTGCTGGACCGTCCAGAGGCGGTGCGCAATGACGAACGTCGTCCGTCCCCGCCGCACCTCGGTCAGAGCCTCTTGCATACGGCGCTCCGTCTCTGCGTCGACGCTCGACGTCGGCTCGTCGAGGATCAGGATCCGCGGGTCGGTGAGCAGCACCCGGGCCAGGGCGATGCGCTGCTTCTGCCCGCCGGAGAGGCGAACCCCTCTCTCACCGACGGGCGTGCCGTAGCCGAGAGGGAGCGAGCGAATGAACTCATCCATCTGTACCACTTGCGCCGCCCACTCAATCTCGTCCTGCGTGGCCCGGGGATTGCCGTAGGCGATATTCTCCCCGATGGAATCGTCAAACAGGAACACGCTCTGCAGGGCAATCCCGATGGCGTCCCGCAGGCTGCGCACGGTGACCTCTCGCGCGTCGTGGCCATCGATGGTGATGTGCCCCTCCTGAGCATCGTAGAAGCGTGGAAGGAGGTGGACGAGCGTGGTCTTGCCTGCCCCCGACGGCCCCACCAGCGCCACCATCTCGCCCGGCGCGGCCTCCAGATCCACGTCGCGCAGCGCGTCCACGCCGTCCGGGCCTCCATCGTACGCGAACGTCACGCCCTCGTAGCGCACGTGGCCTTCCACGGGGGGCAGGCGATAGGCCCCCGGCACATCCCGGACGTCGGGCTCCGTGTCCAGCACCTCAAAGACCCGCTCTGCTGCAGCCAGCGAACGCATCACCACGTTGAGCATCATACCGGTCTGACGGATCGGGCGTAGCAGCATCTGAATGTACGACGTGAAGCCGATCAGCGTGCCCAACGTGATGATGCCGGCGATGACACCACCGCCGCCGACCCAGAGCACCGCAGCCGTCGCCACTCCCATGAGCACGTTGGCGTAGGGCATCCACAGCGACGTGATCCGCGCCGTCCCGATGTTCGCCTCCCGATACTTGGTGCTCTGCCGGTCTATCTTCTGCTGCTCGAAGGACTCGCGGCCGAAGAGCTTGATCACC
Source organism: Thermoflexales bacterium (assembly GCA_007123205.1). Lineage (GTDB taxonomy): Bacteria > Chloroflexota > Anaerolineae > B4-G1 > B4-G1 > SKLM01. Next base: position 1,872 of record SKLM01000100.1, on the reverse strand, counting down.
AGGATGCCGGCCATACTCTCTTGAAGCGCGTTCGTCAGGGCCGAGAGCGCCCGGCGAACCCGCACCATAGCCGGACGCACCCGTCGTGCGTAGATCCACTGCCCGTGCACGATGAAGGGAACGAAGCAGATGTAGAGCAATCCCAGGCGCCAGTCCCAGCTCAGGAGCACGATGAGAATGCCGATAAGGGTAAGGACGTTCGTGAGCACGATGACCGCCGCCCGGCTGAAGAAATCGCTCAACACGTCGGTGTCTGCCGTGACCCGCGACATAAGATCGCCCGTGCGCGCTTGATCGTAGAAGGAGAAGGAAAGCTGCGTCAAATGCTCGAAGACATCGTTGCGGAGGTCAAAAACGATACGCTGGCCCGTCTTCGCGGACAGGAAGAGTCGGCCGAAGTCGACCGCGCCCTGTACCACTGATAAGGCGAGCAGACCCCCGGCAGCCCACCAGATCCGCTCTGGCTGCGGTCCGAGGATGTAGCGGTCAACGGAGAGGCGGATAATCCAAGGCGGCGCCAGCTCGATGGCCGTCGTCGCCAGGGCAGCCACGAGTACGCCAAGCAAGACCCCGGTGTGGGGACCCATGTAACCCAGGAGCCGGCGCAGGGTGGGCCACACCGGCCCGGAGAGCTGCGGGCGCTGGCCTTTCGCCCCCCCGCCGGCCCGTCCAACCCCGGGTCCGCCCTGGCCCTGTCCGGAGCCGGGCCAGCCTTGGCGGCCCGCTCTCTGCTCAGCGCCCTTCCCCGTCGAAGCGGCAGCATCACCACGCCCCGATTTCATCGCTCCTCCTATCGCTATGACCGCACTGGTCATTCTCAGAAGCGGAGCGACGAAGAATCTCGCCCAAGCTGGTCAGAAACAACTCACACGGGCACTCCTGAGCCGTCCGGGAATTCCCATTGCTGATGTGCGGTTGTCGTACTATCCTCCACCGCGCTCTGGAAGGACAGAAATGCGCCCCATCCTGGCAGAGCTCTGTCGCCCAAGCCTGGCCGGTCATCCGCGGAATCCAGGCGAGCCCTTGCACTGCGGCCCGCTTGGGCCATCCGCACAAGAGACCACCGTCAGAAGAGCCCGCGCATCCATCGGTAACGATTCCCTTCCCCCGCGTGCGCCAGCCCAGTCAAAATTGAGGCTGCAACACCCATCTGCACCGGGTGCTGCAGCCCAACGAACGTTACTCGCTGCCCTCAAGCTCCGCGATACGCGCCTGTACCGCTTCGGCCTCGGCCTTGAGATCCTTCAGATACGACTCCAGGCGGGTGCGCTGCTGCTCCGGAGTCACGAAGGACCGCCACGATGCCACATGCGGATGGTGATGCCCGGTCGGGGTGCAGCAGCACCCCGTGTGACCCTGAGGCACGCAATGGCTGTGATGGACATGTTGTTCACACATTCGATTCACAAACTGCGCATTGTATTCCTCCAGGGACTCGGTCAGCCGTCTTCGCATCTGGCGGACGTTCACCACCCAGGCATGCCGGTATTCCACATCCTGATCGGTGAACTCATACACTCGCAGAGCAGTCCCCCCGCCGCCGGGTTCCCAGGCGGAACGCACCAACCCCTCCTACTCAAGCTGGCGCAGCGTCGCCGGGCTACTCCGTCCTCTTCATCGCCGCCAGGCGCTCTTCCACGGCCCTGGCCTCAGCCTGGAGATCCTCCAGATAGCTCTCCAGTCGGGACATGCGCTCCTCGCGGCTGATGAAGCGGCGCTGGAAAGCGATCCCTTCACCCTGACCCGGGGAACCGCAGCCGCAGCGGCACTCGCAGCAACTGCAGCAGCGGTGACCGTGGCGCCTGCCATGATGACCGCCGCTGTGGTGGCCGTGATGGTAACGGCCATGATGACACCGGCATCCGTGATGCT
>SKLM01000289.1 GCA_007123205.1 Thermoflexales bacterium | reverse complement strand
GGGGGCGGTGTGCTATTGCCGAAATCGCACCGCCATCTCCAGGCGTTACCTCCGTTCCGTCCTCGCGCCTCCACTACTGCACCTCCTCCAGCAGCCAAGCGACCATGTCCTCTGGCGTTGCGGGCAGCGCATCCTCGCGAAAACGGAGGATGCTCAGGACGGGCATATCCAGCACCGAGCGCGCCGCATCCATTCCGGTGGGTTCGGGGGGGTGCTCACGATTGGCCGGGGCTCCTCCCAGGTGCGCCACGATCTGCTCGAACAACGGCTGTATGACGGATTTCCCCTGCGGATCGGCTAACCACTCCCGGAGCGTCGACTCCTCGTTCAGCAGGCTGGGCAGATCCAGGGTCGATTCCAGTGTGACGGACTCCGTGCAGCGGATGTCGGCAGCGGATCCACCGATCAGCAGGTCGAATTGGCCGTCCTCGGTGATCCAGCGCTGGTGGGCCGGATGGTAGAAGGCGAAGGCGCGGAAGCCCAGATGGAAGGTCACCGTCGTCGTTTCTCCCGGCTCCAGGTGCACCTTGGCGAAAGCCTTCAGCTCCTTGACGGGGCGCATCAAGCTGGCCTCGCGGTCGTGCACGTAGACCTGCACGACCTCCTGGCCCGCCATGTCGCCCGTGTTGGTGACATCGACAGAGAGTGCCACGCCTTCGACGTCCTTGAACCTGCGGGCAGAGACTCGCGCTCGATCGTAGGCAAAGGTGGTATAACTCAGGCCGTGGCCAAAGGGGAACAGGACGGGCATCTCCCTGGCGTCGTAATAGCGGTAGCCGATGAAGGGACCCTCTCCATAGCGCACCACCCCGTTCTCGCCCGGGAAGTTGAGGTAAGCGGGGGTATCGGTCAACTTCCTTGGGAATGTCTCCGCGAGTCTACCCGAGGGGTTGAGGCGGCCAAATAGGGCATCGACTACCGCCCCCGCACCGGCCTGTCCCATCAGCCACGCCTCCAGCACAGCTGCCGCCCCATCTACCCACTGGTCCATCACCACGGCCGAGCCGGTGTTAAGGATGACCACTGTGCGCGGTTGCACGGCGGTGACGGCCTTGATCAAGGCCACCTGTTGGGCCGTCAGATTCAGGTCGGGCCGGTCGTATCCCTCGGACTCGATCACGGGCGGCAGGGCGACGAACAGGAGGGCCACCCGGGCGGCCTGAGCCAGGGCGACGGCCTCGTCAATCAACGCCTGGTCGATGTCCAACTCGCTGGAGTATCCCTCGGCATAGGTGACCCGAGCCTCGCCCGCCAGCCGCTGGATCGAATCGAGGCAGTTATCCACCCGGGTGGGGTTCACGTGGGAGCTGCCGGCCCCCTGGATGCGAGGCTCTATCGCCGCTCGCCCGATGACCGCGATCCGGCCCGGCGACTGCAGGGGGAGGAGGCCGTCGTTCTTGAGCAGGACGATCCCCTCAGCGGCGATCCTGCGGGCCAAGGCGTGGTGTGCGCCTTCATCGAAGGGATGTCCCTTGGGGGTCTGGGCCGCCTGATGGGCGACGCCCAGAATCCGGCGCACGGACTCGTCCAGAGCCCCTTCATCCAGCGTCCCGTCGCGGACGGCTGCAACGACGGCATCGACGCGGTGGGGTTTCGGGCCTGGCATCTCGAGGTCTAGGCCGGCCTGGAGGGCGGTCACTCGGTCGTGCACGGCCCCCCAATCGGAAATGACGGCCCCGTTGAAGCCCCACTCGTCCTTGAGTATCTGGGTGAGCAGTTGGCGATGGTTCGAGCAGTGGGTGGAGTTGATCCGGTTGTACGCGCACATCACCGTCCAGGGGTGGGCCTCCTTGACCACCCTTTCAAAGGCCGCCAGGTAGATCTCCCGGAGCGTCCGCTCGTCCACGTCCACACTGATGTTGAAGCGCTGATACTCCTGGTTGTTCGCTGCGAAGTGCTTGAGCGACGTGCCGACGCCCGCCCTCTGCACCGCCTGAACGTAGGCAGAAGCCAGCGCTCCCGAGAGATAAGGGTCCTCCGAGAAATACTCGAAGTTCCTCCCACAGAGGGGGGTGCGCTTCATATTGGTGCCGGGGCCGAGGATCACGTCGACGCCCAGGGCGATGGCCTCTTCGGCGAGAGCTTCCCCCAGCTGCTCCATCAGACTGGTGTTCCAGGTGGCCGCCTGGCAGGAGGCCGTGGGGAAGCACGTGGCCGGCAGACTGGGGGCGGTCATGGTGCTCAGATCGTCCAGCCGGCGCAGACCGTGGGGACCGTCGCACATGGTCACCGGACCCACACCCAACCGTTCAACGGCCGCCGTCTGCCACGGTCCGGCGCCGGTGCATAGCGCTGCCTTCTCCTCCAGGGTCATCGGCTTAGCTGCGCACGCTTGATCGACGATGGCGTCGATCTCGAAAACAGCCATGCTCTTCCCTCCATTCTAGCACAAGCGGTCCTGGGGTGTCGTGAGTTCAAGTCTGCGCGCGCCTGGGTTGGACCGCTCCAAATCGCCAACCGTCAAAGCGCCCTCTCGTCATTATGAGTGTCCCATGGTGCGTGCACCACTCAGAATGGAAGGAACCCTCACACCTGTCATCCGGAGGAGCGCCAGCGACGAGGAATCTCGTTCCTCGGGACCTCCGCAACCCGCACTCGGTTTCTCAGTAGCGGAGCGAGGAATCTCCCTCATTGGTACTGCTCCGACTTGCACACGCGAGCTCCCGGCCGTTTCCCCTCTCCCCCCAGGGGAGAGGGCCAGCCCGGCGGTGCCGGGCCGTGAGGGGGGCCCTCATCGTCGACCCGGCTGGATGCTCATCTCTCAGAGGACAACGGTGTGGACGTGAGCACCTAAGAAAGGGACGCCAAAGGACCCAGCTCCTGCAACCCGGTCGTCGAGTCTGGTCGGATTATAGACCAGCCGGCACGTTGCACAAGTGATGTCGCCGTGCGGCGGACGGTTTGTGGGCCCTCACCAGCCATGGATTGTCCTTGCCTGGGCGCCGTCTGCCGAGTACGCTTTCGGGCAGGGCGATCTGGGGCCGGTCGGTACCCTCCTGGGCGAGGGCATGCCACACGGATTCTGCCGGAGGGCGACCGCCATGTCCGACGATGGGCGCGACCACGTGAGGCGGTCCGCTGGCTCATCCGTTGCTCCTGGTTGTGAAGCAGTGGATGGAGTATTATAATGCCGGACGGCCGCGCGCTCCGGCGAGGCGCGGGCCATGGCTCACGCTCATCCAGGGCACGCGGTAGCGAAGGGATTGCGGAACCCGGAGCGGACCTACGGATCGCGGATGAGTCGTGGGATGGAATGCTCAGGTCAAGGTTCAGGCAGGGTGAAGATATGGCACGTGGATGGCGACTACTGGACACCGGTCCGCGGGCAGC
>SKLM01000067.1 GCA_007123205.1 Thermoflexales bacterium | reverse complement strand
GCCCCGGAGTCCACAGCACGCTGGGCGGTCCATCCTGGTAGTCCGTGGGACGGTAGCTGTCGGAATGACTCCACCGCAATCCGTCGGCCCCGACCAGGTGGATGACGGCCTGGTAGCGGTGAGATGGCTGGTGACGCACCGTCCAGTGGAGATCGACCCGCAGCAGCCCGTCGCCCCGCATCTCCGTCGCCGATTGACCGAAGCCGATGAGGGTCAACCCATCCGCATACGGCTGATTCAGCGGGTGCTCCACCCCGGGAAGCTCACCGTCATCCCCGAGCTTAGCGTGCCGGAAGGGCGTCTCCATCCGGTCCACCACCCCCAGCTTGAGTACCAGGAGCAGAACGGCCGTCATGCCCAGCAGCCAGGGAGTGAGGAAACGAAATGGCGGTGCAGCCGGCTCCCCTGCTCCCCTGCCCCCCGGCTCATCCGCAACCCTGCACAGAAAAGACCTCCGGGTCCCTGGATAGGCCATCGGCCAAGCCCAATAGCCGAGGAAGGCAGCGAGACACAGCGCGGAGATCGCGTTGACCAGTCTTCGCAGCGGCGTCTCACCGAAGCGGACGGTCATCTCGCGTTCACCAGCAGGCACCTCAAACGTGATCAGGCCCTCAGAGTCCGATGGGGTCACCTCCACTGGATCGCCGTCCACCCAGGCGCGCCAGCCGGGGAAGTAGAAGCTCAAGTAGCGAGCGCGGAAGGGTTCCGGTGATCGAACCAGAATCCGCGCCTTGGTAGGGCCATAGTCCGCCGCCAGGATATCCGCCCCCGCCGGTAGCATACGCTCGTCGAAGCGGGCGACAGGTCCTTCACCAGCGTATTGTGCCTCCAGGGGTGATGCGGTCGGTCGCTGCTCCACCCACACCGGGAAGTAGGCCCCCTCGGGATCGACCCCCACCAATCGGGTGGCGTGCTCGTAGCGGTGCACGTCCTCAACCCCGGGATAGGGCATCTCCGGACAATACCCCGACGGCGCATAAGTCAGGGGGAACGCAGCCAGCACCAGGATACTGACCAGTCCGGTCGGCACGAGGTCGAGAAGCCATCCCCCGGGAGGTAAGTCAGTCCCCCCGCGCACGGCTCGGTATTGGGTCAGAGGCAGCATGGTCGCTCCCACCAGCAGAGCCACGGGCAGGCTGGCCCGTCCCACAAAGCGCCAGGGAAACTGGGCGAAAGAGAGCAGCGGGGCGTGCTCCCAGAACCAGTCCGAAGCCGGCGTGCTCATGAAGACGAAAAGGGCAGCAGAGCCGGCGAAGAACAGCAGGTTCATGCGTTGCTCTCTGGTTCGGAGATCCTCGACGGCGCTATGGTCGCCGGGTTCCAGCCCTTCGGGAACGGCGGTCGCCCCGGGCCAAAGGAACACCAGGCCGGAAACCAGGCCGACACCAGCGAACAAGAGGTGCACCAGCCCCAGCCTGATCTCCAGCGGCGGATTCATCAGCGATGTGTCAAGCGGGTGCGGGGGGGCCAGAATCTCTGCGAGACTCAGGAAGTTGTAGTAGTAGATGTTATTGCGCGTGGCCCGCGTCAGATAGAGCTGCACATACCCCCGCTCCGCCAGGGCCGGGAACCAGAAGAAGGAGGTCAGTCCCAGAGCCAACGCCAGGGCAAAGGCCGCCTGTCTCCAGTGCGCCCGGCCGCGATAGACCCACCCCAGTGCACCCAGATACGCCAGCAGGAGCGGCATGAACAGCAGACTGGAGATGTTGTGACCAAGATACAGCGTCGCCAGCAGTCCGACTGAGACTGCGACCCAGCGACGCCGGCCCTCAAGAGTCAGCCGCCGAAAAGCCCACAGGATGAAGGGCAACAGCGCCAGGGCCAACGACTCGGGTGCGTTTCCCCGTGCCAGCGCATTGAGGAACTGGTAGGGTGCGTAGGCGTAGGCCACTGCCGCCACGAGGCCCGCAGTGGGACCGAAAAGGTCGCGCCCCAGCAAGTAAGCGCCGAACGCAGAGCCTACGATACTGAGCACGTAGACCAGATTGAGAGCCCAGGGTAGCGTCAACCCCGCCATGTGGAACCCCAGGGCCACGTAGTAGGAGACCGGCGCCCGGAAGTTGAAGAAGGGAAAGCCGTAGCCGAAGGCGACGTCGGGCATCCAGCGGGAGAAGAGCGACCCTTGCTCCACAGAGTTTCGCATCGCTACCACCCGGTAGTAGTGGAGCCCTCCATCGTGGGTGCAGGGGCTGTCCCCCCGCAGCAGGGGTATGACCGCCACCCCACACAGGAGGATGATCACCACGGCCTGCGCGATGGGACCCCACGGTCGTCTCCCCGTCGGATCTGACACTGGCACCTCACTCACTTCTGAAGAGAATGGGCAACGCCCCCCACCTCGGCTTGGTCAGTCCACACGATCACGATCATCGACGGTTTCGGCCCAATGGCTCCTGATGGGCTATAACGCCCGGCAACGAGGGCAGGTCGCCCAACAAGCCCAACCGAATGCCTGGCGGCCCATCATTCTACCGCATTCTCGCCCGGAAACAAGATGCGTTCTTGGAGATGACAGTCAGCAGGAGAGACGACCTGTGACGACAGATAGCCGTTCACTGGGTAACGGTGATCTGGGCAGGCAGGATCACCTGATCCTGGTCCAGAGTCCGTCCCGCTGCATCAGCGACGGGCAGTCTCCCCCCGTAGGCGGCGTCGTAGAAGCCGACCGCGATCCCATAAGCCCCGGCCTGGATGTCGTGGGCCACAGGCAGCGAGATCTCCTCAACGATAACCTGGCCCGCGGCCCAACTGGATGTGGGCGCCGCCCCACTGCCGGGGATTCGATCGATTTGACCGGCAAGCTGACCATCGGGGCCCACCAGGTGGACGAAGAGCGTGTAGCTCCGCTCGGTGGGGCCTTCAGCTTCCCAGTAGAGAGTCAGCGGGAGCGACTCGCCCAGACCCACGGTGGATCGCGGGAGTTCGTATCCGCGGAGATGAATCCTATCCCAAAATTTGAGGTCCATCGGGTTCGGGATGTCGTCGGGGAGAGTGAACTCTCGCTCCCGGGGCAGCACACCCACGACCGCCAGAGCACGGTCCTGCTCCCAGAGCGGGTCCCCCTGTTCGTCCAAAACGTTGAGCGTGATCTGCCACTGTCCCGGGGGGAGATGGGGCGGAATCTGCAGCTCATAAAGGACCCGAAGACGAACTCCTCGACTCCACTTGGACGTGGCATAGGGGCTCACGGATGGATCCAGCTCCAGCGCGACCTCGTCCCGAGGCCCACGCAGCCGCCATCGCACCCGGTAATCGGCGTCGGGGATCCCCTCGGCCTGCCAGAAAAGCTCCAGGGACAGCGTATCCCCCGACAGGACCTCCTCGGTCACCGGG
>SKLM01000184.1 GCA_007123205.1 Thermoflexales bacterium | reverse complement strand
CGGAGCTCGGGGAACTCCGTCTTCGTCGCGCTGGGCCAGTCGACCAGCCAGATATCCCCGCCGAGGCCTACCTCCCCTCGCTGATAGAGCCGGGCCACACCTGGATGGCTATCCTCGGTGGTTCGGTAGACCTCGTGCGCCTCGTGCTCGTTGGCGGTTCGGTCGAGAGGGTAGTCGTCCACGACTTCCATAACGGCGAGTACGCGCGGGCCCTCGCAGAGCGCGATCTCCTGCCCCAGCCGTACATCCGAAGCCCAGTCTCGGTCCACCGCCAGCGTCACGGGCACGGACCAGAGCACGCCATTGGTCAGTCGCATCTCGTCCACACAGCGCTGGTAGTCTGCGCCGTTCATAAAGCCGGTCAGGGGGCTTAGCGCGCCGGTGGCGATGAGCTCCAGGTCGGACAGAGCGGTTGAGTCGAGCTCGACTCTAGCCATCTGCTGGGCGCGCTCGCGGACCGCCTCACGCATCTCGCCCCGCAATACGCGGTCAACGAGAGTGCCGCCGTGGGGTCGGATGATGTCAGGGTAAGTCTGGTTCAACCTGATTGCTCCTTCGTCGTGTCCTTAGTGCGGTCAGCCGTCGCGCCACGCGACGAACTGTGAGTTCTCCCGCTGGGCCACGTTGTGCGGGTATCACCCCGTACACACCACGATTCCATTCGCAAAAGAAAGCGCGCCTGCCTCTTAGCACAACTGCGAGGCAGAGCGCGGATCGCTGGGACCTAGCATTCTTGGCGCGCGGTAGGATTGTAGCACGATGACCAGGCGTGTCAACCTGCCCGCATCTCAGAAACGGTGGAGGAGAGGGTGGCACCGTGACAGAACCGGTCGGAAGACGAGCCGACAGCCTCACCGAAGTGGTTCCAAAGGGGTCGCGGGCCGCGGCAACGAGCCCGACCACGGTCATAGGGAGCGTCTGTAGACCCGATGGTTCTTGTAGGGCTGCGCACCCAGATTGATCAGGTCGCGCCTCATCTGCACTGCTGACTCGGCGACCTGGGTCAGCTCAGCATGCTCGAAATCGAAATCCCCCTGGACGGTCTTCGCCATCTCGGAGTACAAGAGGGCGTTGCCTCCAAGGCCCTGATACTGAGGCAGAATGCCCATGCCATTGAGGCAGATCCAGTTCGTCCGGCGGGCGTCGAGCAGGATGTGGAAGATCCCGAAGGGGAAGAGGCGTCCGTTGGCCCGCTGCAGACCCCGCGATACGTCAGGGAAACCGAAGATGAAGCCGACCACGTCGTCGTCGTGCACAATCACCTTGATGAACCGCGGATTGGCTGCCAGGACCAATTCGTTGAAGACAAAGTCGATGTCTCTCCGGGTGAGGGGGTAATACTCCCAGTTGTCGGTGAACGTGCGCTCATAGGCGGCGCCGATACGCTCCTTCCAGCGGTGCAGATCCAGCTTGGATTTGAAATGATGCACAGACAGGCTTCGGCGCTCCTTAACCCGTTCGGCGATGCGATGGACCCGCTCAGGCACATTGAAATCGGGCAACCTGAAGTACGTGGAGACGAAATCCACCTCCTTCTCGAAGCCCAGGGTTTCGACCAGGCGGGGGTAGTAGTCGTGATTGTAGTTCATCATCATCATCATCTGACGATGCTCCGTCCCTTCCACCTGTATGCCGTACCCGTCAAAGGGGCTGAACCCCTTGGGCCCCACGACTTGGTTGAGGTCGCGGCTGCGTGCCCAGTCGAAGACCTGCTGGAAGAGAGCGTCGGCTACCCTTTGGTCATCGACACACTCGAAGAGGTAGAACTGGGCCTGGCGGGTTCCGTGATACTCGTTGAAGCGACCGTTCTCCAGGGCGGCGATGCGTCCCACGTCTCGGCCGTCCTCCGTGGCGATGAAGAAGTCCGCTTCAGATCGCTGGTAGAACGGATGCTTCTCGCGGTCGAGCTTCGTGCGCACGTCGCGGCGGAGCGGCGGGACCCATTGAGGACAATCTGCATAAAGACTGAACGGTATGTCGATGAACCGACGCACCTGCGATTTCGATGACCTGTCAACCTTCTCTACGTTGATCACAGCTGTTCTCCTCCGTCTGCAGGCCGTTACACGGGTCGACGATCTCCGGCAACCTTGGTGTGCCATACGGCAGGATGGTCAGCCGGGTGGGAAGCGATAACCACTGATGCCGGGATTCTACGCCTAATTGTCCGTCTTGTCCATTCTCACTGGGCCTTTCTCCCCGGTGTCGGGCAAGATACCTGCGTCCGACTGGAGGGCGAACTTGAAGACGGGCCAGGCCCCTTTTGAGGGGGCCGCCCACCGCCAAGACGTGTCATCAGCTCACAACGAATATGGCAGGCCATCGGAATAGCAGGAGGATCAGCGCCGGGGTGATGGGCTGGCGGCGATAGTGGATGGAGATGAGGCGGGCTGCCTGCGGCAGCGGGCGGATTGGTGAATCCGCCCGGAGCGGGAGGCGGGAGCTTGGCAAGCGAGGTACCATTCGGCACCCGGGGCAGCCGGGCTGAGACGGGTATACCGGATGATCGACCCCTCTCACGGCCCGACGCCGGTGGACTGGCACCCTACCCTGAGGGGGAGAGGGGAAACACGCCGGAGCTGGTGTCGGGGACTTGTCAGGTGGGCGGCACTGGGTATACTCGTAGACTCAGACCCAGAGAGGTCGAAGAGAGAAGAACCCGGTCCAGCGAAAGACGATCGGTTCACGGAACGGCCCTGAAGGTTCTCAATGGTCGGTTCATCTCCGCGCAGGGCGAGGCTAGCTGGCCAGAGGAACTCGACCGGCACCCTGATCCTGAGAGACCTCTTCAGGCCTCCGGCCTGTTCGTTCAACACACCCAGCAAGAGCAGCTCTGGAAGGGGGGAGACTGTGATCTCAAGAGATGAAGCCGTGGTCATCCTCAAGGAGAATATCTCCAACGAGAATCTACGGAAACACCATTACGCTGTAGCGGCGGCTATGTGGGCCCTGGCCGAGGAGTTCGGAGGGGATGCCGACAGATGGGAGGTGGTGGGGCTTCTCCACGACGCTGATTATGAGGAGACTCGGGATGATCCCGAGCGGCACACGCTGGTCATCGCCGGGCAACTGGAGGAGCGGGGGGTGTCGGAAGACATCGTCCGAGCCATCAAGGCGCACAACTACGAGCGCCTGGACGTTATGCCGGAGACAGAGATGGAATGGTCTCTGGTGGCTTGTGATGACCTCACCGGTCTCATCGTGGCTGTGGCTCTGGTCCATCCGACGAAGCTCGACGGGGTCTCTGTGGAATCGGTGATGAAGAAGTTCGACTCGAAGTCGTTCGCCGCGGGCGCGGATCGGGACAAGATCCTACTCTGCGAGGAGAAGCTAGGTGTCCCGCTGGAGGAGTT
>SKLM01000039.1 GCA_007123205.1 Thermoflexales bacterium | reverse complement strand
GAGATCCCGTACTAGATCTCTGACACCCATGGCGAGAAACACGGCCGCCAGTGAAAGTGGCCACCATCGAGAGACGCCTACGTTGTCAACCAGGGCGGCGACGATGATGAACCACAACTCAGCTGCCTTGATCCGTCCGAAGATTCACCCTCCTGGATTCCGGTCAGAACGCCGCTCCTCCACCACCTGCCTATCGCGCAGATAGACGGTGCGGTCGGTCTGGGCCGCCGCCTCGGCGGCGTGCGTGACGATGATAGACGTCGGCCCCTCCCGATTGAGCCCCCTCAGCAGCGCCCCGATCTCGCTGCCGTAACACTGTCCAGCTCACCCGTCGGCTCGTCGGCCACGACGATCGCCGCGCGATTGACCAGCGCCGGCGCCACGGCCACCCGCTCCTGCTCGTCGCCAGACATCTCGAGCGGGTGACGGGTCATCCGGTCGCCCAGCCTGACGTGCTCCAACGGGCGCCGGGCCCGCTCGCGCGCCTGGCGCTGCGAAACATCGGCTTTGCGCACCAGAATCTGTGCTGGCATCGCTGAATGTCGAGGTTCAGCCCATCAGTACTGCCCAGCATGTATGTAGCTTGCCTCGTGTCAAGGGCGAGTTCGCGCACGCTGGGAACGATTGTCGGCACTGGCGAATCCGATTGCCCGGAAGATCCTCCGAGGGCATTCCAGGGCCGGAAAGCGCTCAGCAACTACGTTGTTCGGTGCCAGACGCGGCGTGTCTGGGCCAATACGCGCGTCTGAGAGCATCTTCGCAAACGCTCAGGTGTCGAAAACCCGCATAGCACGGCTCAGAGAGACACGTCTGCGGGAGGGAGAACCCATGTTCTGGTACCACACCGACACAGCGGTTAGTGGGGATGAAGACCGCCCCAACCGATGGTGGCTCGGACGGTAGAGAAACAGCTCAGAGCCTGAAGCGCTTTCTCAGCGTGATACTCGTGCAGTTATCGGTTCTGTCAGTACTCGTGATGCAGGCCGTTGAGCACTCGCTGAGATGAGAGCCTTGCGTTGGCGGGCCGGCCATCCACTTGCTCGATTCGACACGGTATGCACTGCTCGATGCCCTGATGGGGCCGGGCGCAGTTGAAGGTTGACGTGTACTCCTTCACCAGCCGGTGCAGGTGTCGGTCGTCTAGAATCACGACGTGATCCAAACACTCCCGTCGTAGACTGCCCAGGAACCGCTCACACACAGCGTTCGCCCTGGGAGCGCGATACGGCGCCTCCATTAACACCTGAAGAGACCGCGATGCCAGGGCAACACGGTGTCAGCCTACACCATGATCAGTGGGTTCCTCCACCGGCGCAGCTTGCTTGCCAGGAAAACGGAGAGGGTCCGATTGCGCCAGGTGAGCGGCTTAGCTTCGCACACGGCTTAGCTTCGCACACGGCTTAGCTTCGCACGCGGCTTAGCTTCGCACGCTGGGCGAGCTTGGCACGCGGCTGTGGAACGGATGTGCTTTTCGGCCAGGACAGCTCTGTGGGGTTAACCCTGGTCCGCAGACACATAGATAGCATTGACAGAACGGTCCAAGGATGGTATTCTACAGATCAGTGGGAATTTCCCACAAAGGAGGTCTATCCGTGGATCAACAAGTAGTGTTCCTGCGAGATAGAGGGAGGGTGACGATTCCCGCTTCTGTCAGAGAGGAATACGGGCTAGAAGAGGGAATGGCGCTGATCCTTGCCAAGGAGAAGGATCGACTGGTCTTATACCTGAGTAGAGAGGAGTACGTCGAGGCGCTGCTTGACCAGGTCGGTCGCGCCCTCAAGGCGCGAGGCATCACCCTGAAAGAACTCCTGGAGGATGGTGAGGAGATACGGGAAGAGGTCTTCAGGGAAAGATACCCGGAACTCGCCAGGAAGTATGACCTGGGGCGCTAGGATGCCGCCCAGGGCATTCTTCGACGCCAACGTGGTGTTCTCTGCTGTCCTCTCGTCCCGTGGAGTGTCAAGGAAGCTTCTTCTTCTCGCAGCGAGGGGCACCATTCAAGTCGTGATCAGCCAACAGATCGTGGAGGAGACAAAGAGAAACCTGTCCAAGAAGTACCCAGAGTTCCTTGATCTACTTCCATCACTGCTCACGGAGGCCGGAATCGAAGTCGTCGAGGATGCCACCCAATACACTGTTGAAGAGGTCATACGATACGTCCCGCATCCGCCTGACGCAGCGGTCCTCGCCGCAGCCCTGGAAGCCCAGGTCGATTGCTTCGTCACGGGTGACAAGGAGCATTTCCTCTCCAAGCCGGAGATAGAAGACCAAGCTGGTCTCTCGATCCTTTCGCCTCGTGGTTTCTTGCAGCGCGTGAAGCAAGACATCTAGGAGCTGGCTTTCAGCTACCTGCCGGGTGGACACGACGTCGGGAGCAATGTGATTGCAGACCCGATTGACCAGGAGCACTTGCTGTCGACACTGGCAAGCATCGGCCATCGCGTCGAAGTCGGCTCAGGAGGCCCTGTGCTGGCCGAAAAGTCCATCCGTCCCAAGCGGTTGACCGCGAAGAACAGGGAGTCTAGCATCACACAGCGCGTCTCGTAGGGGATCAGCCAACGGGTTTGCACAAGCGTCCCTGTTCTCGCAATTCGGGGGGACCGTCCACTCCAGTTGAACACGGCAGGCAAGCTGACCCGACCCGGTTCGCGGAGAGCCCCATACCGGGCTGCTGGCTATCCGGACTGTGTATCACTGGTGGGTTAAGCGTTGGGTGTGATTCTGCCGAGCGCTGCTCGCCGCCCGCCAGGAGTACTCGTGATGCAAGCCGTTAAGGACTGGCTGAGATGAGAGCCTTGGGTTGGCAGGCCGGCCATCCCCTTGCTCGATTCGACACGGTATGCACTGCTCGATGCCCTGATGGGGCCGGGCGCAGTTGAAGGTTGACTTGTACTCCTTCACCAGCCGGTGCAGGTGTCGGTCGTCTAGAATCACGACGTGATCCAAACACTCCCGTCGTAGACTGCCCGGGAATTGCTCACAGACAGCATCTGCCGTTGGTGCTCAATACGGCGTAACGCCTCGATCCCTGCAGCTACTCGTTCGAGTGATGCTCCATGCTTGTTGTCATTGTCGCGGATCAAGAACCGTGGACCTTCGCCAAAACAAGTTGCTTCGCACAGTTGCTGGACCGTCCAGTGATCGGTTGGGCTCGTTGTCGCCCCGGAATGCACGATCCTCCGCGACCCCAACTCGATCACGAGGTGTCTGCGACTTTCACAGACACCGGGCGAAGAGGAGATCGCAGGTCTGGAGGAACTCACAGGGCCTAATCTCACTGGCACGGTTTCGCAGGAACGGGGCCCAGCTCTGCCTCGAGCTGCGATGTTCGCGCATTCCCCTGATATGCTTCTGGATCGCG
>SKLM01000063.1 GCA_007123205.1 Thermoflexales bacterium | reverse complement strand
CTGGCTCAGAAGATGGCCTATTGCCTCCACCAGAGCGGCGTTCTGATCCACGTCGGCAAGCTCGGCCGCTCCCATCTCTACAGCGTCCGTGATGCCTGAGCTCTAGCTCCGTGCCCATCGGTCCGCCGGCACGCGGCAGCACGCTTCCGCACCTTCGTCTTGGCCGATCTTCACTCCGCCCTCCCCGCCGTTGGTGGTCTGTGCCGCTTCCAGTATCGGTACGGGAGGTCATGGCCTCGGGCAGCCTCTCGCGGACAAGCCCGCGGGAACCGGCAAGGTGGCCGGCAGCACCGTCCCAGACTCACACAGGACCTCGGTCACAGAGGGAACAGATCGTGCTTGATCATGCCCAGATACCGATCCCCCACAAACGTGAGGACCTTCTCGGCCAGGATGAAATGCTCAGAGAGCGCCGCAAGTACATTCTTCAGCCCTGCGGCTTCGGCCATGTCGTGTTCCGAGGCCAACTGGTAGAAAGCACGCCCGTGCGCCTCGTAGTCCTCCCGGCTCGCGATCGTCCTGGATCGCGCCCGGGGCCGAATCTCTCCGCTCACGGGATAGCGATACCGTGTCTCGATGGCCTTGGGAAACAACCCGGTCAGGAAGAGACAGACATCTCCGACTCTCCGGTAGGGCTCAAACCGCCGCGCGTCCTCCACCGCCTGGGAATACCGGATCAACCCTTCGATGTCCAACTCGTTAGTTCGGTACCGACGGTATATCCCCTGCCGCACCCGAATGGCGATCGACAGACTCTCGATGCGCGTGAAGGAGGCCAGCATCGAGGCCAGGTACGAGCGCAGTGAGTCCTGCTCCAGCAAGGCCACCACCTCTTTCGTGTCGAACAGGATGACCTTCTGTAGGCTTCTCAGCTCCGTGGTGAATGACGCCTCTGCCAGATCACGGCGCGCCCGCCGCAGAAGCACCACGAACACCAGGAAGGGGGTCACCTGGAGGACCGTCTCCTTCCCGGCCATCAGCCGCTCGAAGAGCCTTTCGTCCTCCAGCATCCCCGTCAGGAAGGCTTCGTCCTGCTGAACCAGCTCCACCACGCGGCCTTTGTCTCTCGTCCCCGGCATGAGCGTCTCGACGATGAAATGGATGTCCTTTCGCTCCAGTCTCCAATCCCTCATGCGGCACCTCATTATCGTGATGCTGTCGTCTCCTCAGCGCCTTCAGCGACTGCTGTCTCCCAACATAGTAACGCGATGGCCGACGCTGGTCAAGCGGATCGCTGTTCACGTCCTCAGCCAACAGATACGAGTGCCGCAGTGTGGCCATATTAGCTACTTCGAATTTGGTTATCTCAGACTGGAATCAGATCCTCAAGGATCCGTTGACGACAGCAGCGGTGATCGATCGGGTGGTTCACCACAGCATAATCGTCGAATTCGGGCGTTACGTCAAGAGCTTCCGGGCAGAAGAGGCCGCCCGGCGCACAGGCATAGAGCACGACGGGGCGACTGCCTCTGTCACCAGCGGCACGTCGAAGGCCGCTCAGGACGCGGCGTAGTATGTTCTGGCATGGGCATTTCTGCTTGTCGTCGATGGGGATTTCGTGTTGTCGTTTGACACCATGGCCCACCTCATTCACGGACTTCCTCTCCAGTAGGCCGCTTCCGCTTTCACGAGCCGGTCCCGAATGTGTCACGCTCCCTACGCCACGCTTTGCTTGCCGTGTTGTACGGGGATGGTATAATCAGCACCGATGGGAGTGGTGGATGGCAGTCATCCGACGGAACAAGCGGAGGTTGGGCGATGACCGTATTGACCGCGTACCGCGGTGTGGTCGAGAAAGAAGGGACTGTGCGCCTGCGCCAGGCTCCCGCGCTGCCGGCGGGGACCGAGGTGGTCGTGGTCGTGGCGCAGTCTGTCCCGTCCCTTGAGGAGCAGGAGCGCCGGCTGGCTGCCCTCTCGCCGGACGAATGGCGACGGCCGTTTGATGCAGTGCGGGCTGCCTGGGATGCTTCCGAGCCAGCTCCCGACGAGGGGCATCTCGCCAGTGAAGAGGAGCTTGTCGAGCTGGTGCATCAGGTGCGCCAAGATCGATGACGCCAGAGGCCGTCATCGATCTGACCGAAATGGTTCGCCTGGCCATGCGGCGCCCGGAGCGCTCTCCTCTGTTCCAGGCGTGGGAGGCATGCTCGTTCGTATGGATTGTGTCGCCGCCGATGTTGACCGAGTTCGTCGAGGTGACCAACCGGCCCCGGCTCCGGCGGATGATCCGTCCTCTCGTGCGGGACGCTGTCCTGGAGACGCTGCAGCTACGCGCGCGTATTGTGACCCCAGCGACGGAGTTCCCCCCCTGTCGAGACCCCAACGATGACATCGTGGTAGCCACCGCCGTGGCTGCCTGTCCCTGCCACCTGGTGTCAGCCGACCGTGACCTGTACGACGACGCCAGTCTAGTAGCCGCGCTGTCCGGTCTGGGTGTAACTGTCGTCCGGGTCCACGAGTTCCTCAACGCGCTGTGAAGGCGTGAGCAAATCGTCGCATCCCCCTGTCCTGGCCGAGAAACCCATCCGTCCCGAGCAGTTGACGACGAAGAGCGGGGAATCCAGCATCACAGGATCACCGGGCGCGCCGAGCAAGGGATCGGCCAATGGCTTTGTACAAACATCCCTGTTCTCGCAGATTCAGGGTGGCTGCCGATTGCAGTTGACCACGTTATGCGTGCTGGCCTGGCCCGGTCGGGGGCGCGCCTGCCGCGGGCTGCCAGTTGTACGGACCGTCAATGACTGGCGGGGTGAGCATTGGATTTGAATCTGCTCAGCACTGTTCACCATCAGCCAGGAGTAGTCGCGGTGCAAGCCGTTGGGCACCGGCCGCGATGAGAGCATTGCCGTGACGGGTGGTGCTTCCAATCGCGGTGTGCAACACGGCACACGCTGCTCGATGCCCTGATGAGGCCGAGCCTGGTTGAAGTACGCCTTGTACTCCTTGACCAGCCGATGCAGGTGTCGTTCGTTTAGGATCACGACGTGGTCGAGACACTCTCGTCGGACACTGCCGAGCAACCGCTCACAGACAGCGTGCGAAGCTAAGCCGCGTTCGCCCTGGGAGCGCGATACGGCGTTTCCAGTGCTTCGATCCCCGACGCGGCTCGCTCGAATGCTGTGCCAGGGTCTTTCCCTGTCACGGATCGACAATCGTGGTCCGATGCCACAGGCGGTGGCCTGGCGGAACTGCTGAGCTGGCCACTCATCAGCCGGGTCTCTTGTCGCCCCAGAATGCACCGTTCGCCGCGACCCCAGTACGACGATCACGAATACAGACACTGTGGGGGAGAAGAGCTCGTAGGCCTGACGGAAACCACCAGACAACAGCTTGACGCAGCGAGTCAACGCGTTGATCGAGAAGGCTCATAAT
>SKLM01000036.1 GCA_007123205.1 Thermoflexales bacterium | reverse complement strand
CTGGCTTACGGAGGAAGTGACAGGCGCTTACACTAGATGGACAGCGAAGCGAACGCAGAAATCACAGAACAGCAGGTCCTCGATGACATCCGCCGCGATGAGCGTCAGCGAGTGGAGTTCAAGCGGAGCTTCATCAAGACCAGCGACCTGGCTGAAACGATTATGGCCTTCGCAAATGCTGAAGGCGGCATCATCTACCTGGGTGTCGCTGAAGGACCACCCCCTCGTCTCAGTGGTCGGATCCAGCAGGTGGGCAAGCAGGACCGTGACAATATCCACCGTGCTGCACGAGACATCTTGGTGCCGCCGGTGCGAGATATGGCTATCCAAGAGATCGAGGCAGAGGGAAAGAAGGTCCTGGCCATAGTCGTCCCTCGCTCGGATCGCGTCCACCAGCATCGGAATGGCAAAATTCTCGTCCGACGCGGCTCCGAGAACGTGGCCCTGCGAGGCGAGGCGCTGGATGAGGCTTGGATACAGCGGGAACGACCGAGCTTTGATGACCGGCCGATGTTGGATGCAGCTCTTGAGGACCTGGATCCCGATCGGGTAGGGTGGTATCTCGACCTGACGGCCGAGGAGCGAGGACTGCCCGTTGATCGGTCGCTCCCGTTAGAGGAGAATCTCACCCGCCTGGACGCTATCTTCGCTGACGCAAATGGGCCGGTCCCCCGAGTCGCTGGCATACTGCTGTTCGGCCGCGATCCCCAACGCTTCGTGCCTCAGAGTGAGGTGCGACTGGCCCGTTTCCAGGGTACGTCCTCAGTCAACTTCATCGACCGACTGGAATGCAGACGGACACTGCCACAGATGATCGACGAGGCGGAGCGGTTCGTCAAGCGCAACACCCGCGTGGCGGCCAAGGTCGTCGGCTTCGAGAGAAGGGAGATCACGGAGTATCCTTACCCGGCCGTGCGAGAGGCCATCACTAATGCGGTGACGCACCGCGACTACTGGCGTCGCGGTACTGAGGTGCGGGTGTCGATCTTCGCTGACCGGATCGAGGTGCAAAGCCCCGGTCGCCTCCCACCGCCTCTGACCCTGGCCACCTTGGGTGAGGAACACGTCTTGCGCAACGAGCTAATCGCCCAGCTGCTGTTCAACATCCGCTACATCGAGCGCTGGAATACGGGTGTCGAGCGTATGCGCCGGCAGATGCGAGAGCACGGTCTGCAGGAGCCGGTCTTCGAGGAGATCGGCCAGACGTTTCGAGTGACGTTCTACGGTCCTGGCGAGAGCATTCTGGACCTGATCACCGAGGAGGGAGTGACCGACCTGAAGGAACTGGGTTTGAACGAGCGGCAGCTCGAGGCACTGCGGTTGATGGTCAATGAAGGCGATGAGATGACCAACCGGCAATATCGAGAGATGTTCGATATCACGGCTCGCACTGCACTGCGGGATTTGAAGGGCTTGGTAGAAGCTGGGCAGGTTCGACAGGTGGGGCAGGGGCGTAGTGTCCGCTATGTTGCTGGGTGATTCGTCAGACGTCGTGATTAGACGTAGAGTGTCGTGATTAGTGGCGTGATTGGTGCGAGAGCTGTATGTGTATCTGGGCGCGAGGGAGGCAAGGCGCTTATCTTGGGAAACTCAGATCTGAGTCCCAGGATAATGACTCCTATGTGGGGGGCTGGCGGCCTCACCAGAGACCGGCTTGGCCGAGACCGGAAGAATGAGTACAATAGCGAGCAAGGAACGCGACGGATGACCACCGCGGTCCAGACACGGTACCCAAGATCCTGTCCCCACGGGCGCCAGCCCCTACGGCGCGCTGGACATGAGCGGGAACGTGTGGGATGGGTGATTCACTGGTGGCAATCACCGATGCCCAAAGCCGGGTAATCAGAGGCTCTCGCAAAGACGCAAAGGCGCCAAGGTGATCTGGCCCTTTGCGACTTGGCGGCTTGGCGAGAGATAAGGACGGCAATGACCGAAAACGACATCGCTCGAGTCATCGTAGACGCCGCGTACAAGATCCACACCACCCTCGGCCCGGGGCTGCTGGAATCGGTCTATGAGGCGATCATGGCCTACGAGCTCGAGCAGCGGGGCCTGCAGGTGACGCGGCAACAGCCTGTCCCCGTCGCGTATGAACGTGTCGAGCTGGACGTGGGCTTCCGCGCTGACCTGATGGTCGAGGACAAGGTCATCGTCGAGTTGAAATCTGTGGAGCGGATCGCGCCGGTGCACAAGAAGCAACTCCTCACCTATCTGAAGGTCACCGACAAACGTCTGGGCCTGCTGATCAACTTTGGGGCACCGCTGATCAAAGAGGGCATCACCCGCATCGTCAACCAGCTGCCGGAGTAGGGTGCGGGGAGCCGGTGTTAGAGAGCTTTTCGCCTTGGCGAGAGACAGAGAAGCTCTCGCAAAGACGCAAAGGCGCCAAGGTGATCTAGCCCTTTGCGTCTTAGCGTCTTGGCGAGAGATAGGGAGGCCTCAAGTGTGAATCGAACCGCCACGATCTCTGATAGTCCAGGGCCCGTGGTAGTTCGTGAGCGTATTAGAGGCTCTCGCAAAGACGCCAAGCCGCCAAGGTGATCTACCCTTTGCGACTTGGCGGCTTTGCGAGAGAAATGCCAGCCCTGCGCAGTCTTCGTTCCGGTTAGCGCCGGGCAATCGAGGGCAGATCCATCTCGGCTCCGACGCAGTGACGCGGCGAGCAAAGGCTCCATCAACCGTCACCCATACGGCTATCCAATGATGTGCAGAGCTTCCTGACGGCCCGCCAGCCACCGCACATCGTTCCCGGTCAGTGAGACCTCTTCCTCCAATCCGAAGCGAACTATCTGGCCGTCCCACTCTGGAACAGCAGCTGTGACATTGAGCTCAATGGAATAGCAGGTGTCGTCAAAGACCACATAGTCACCCTGGCCGGGCACTCCCTCCTGGCGGTCCCACAAGCCAATCGTGGGACCTGCCGCGTGGCCGTGGTAGCCGATGGGGTGCGTGTATACCATGGTCTCGATGCCCTCCTCCTTCGCTTTGCTCAAAGTCATCCCGAGAATCTCGTTCCCGGTCCTGCCCGGCTGGATCGCCTCTATGAGGATGTCCTGCACGCGGTTGCCCAGAGCCAGGCCATGCTTGATGCCCCGGGGCGCGTCGCTCTCACCAGGTTCGAGGACGTAAGCTAGTTGTTGCTGATCTGTGGCCAGCCCCAGGTAGATGAAACCCATATCGCAATGCAGCAGGTCGCCGGGTAGAATCAGTTTCCTCTGATCCTCTTCCTCCGCCTTCTGCCCAATGGGGCTGGTTTCGAACCCTTTCCCCTGGATGTCCACGGTCGGCTGGAACCAGGCGGTCAGACCGAGATCAAGCATCTTCTGCCGCATCCACCACACCACGTCGTCCGTGGTGGTGATCCCGGGCTGGATTGTCCG
>SKLM01000405.1 GCA_007123205.1 Thermoflexales bacterium | reverse complement strand
CAAAGGGGTGGGTCAGGATGGCCTGGTAGATGGGAGTGATGTCGTCCCAAAGTTGACCGGTGAATCTTGTTTCCATTGCCTCCTCCTCAACCATCGCTAGCTAGGGGACGAGGGAAACAAACAGGCCGCCCCGCGCGGGAGACGGCCTCACGATACTGCACTCTCCGTGTCCAGACCCTGTGTGTCGTCTCCCTACGCCGGCATTACCCGGGTCAGGTTCGTTGGGTTGGCGTCACAAGCTAACGGCGCTTGCGAGAAGCCTCTCAGCCTGGTTGCCCGTGCTCCCCAGCGACTTATTCAGGCTCAGTCTACCATAGCATCAGGTCAGTGTCAAGCCTGCGATGCCTGATGATCACCCACATGTCCCCGGAGTCCCAGGTCTGACTGTCTGCGGAGGTTGGCCAGCGCCAGGTCCAGAATCTATGCCTGTACCTAACCCGACCAGATCGACGCGGGGATGATCACCAGTGCGAAGACAGGAACCTGCGCCACCATCGTGGGGGCGATGCGCGAACACGGCCTCGGCCCGATAGGAGCTCCGCACCAGGGGGCCCGCGAGTACGCTTGCGAAGCCCAGCTCCGCTCCACTCTCCTCATAGCCGGTGAACTCTTCGGGGGAGAGGTAGCGGGCAACCGGGAGTTGTCGGGCGGTGGGCTGAAGATACTGATCCAACGTCACCAGGTCACACCTGGCGCGCCGGAGATCGTGGAGCACCCGATAGACCTCGGCTCCGCCCTCTCCCAGCCCGAGGATCAGGCCGGACTTGGTCACGACCTGCGGGCTGCGCGACTTGGCATAGGCCAGCAGCGCCAGCGAGCGTCGGTAATTCGCACCGGGACGCACACCGCGATAGAGCCGGGGAACCGTCTCCAGATTGTGGTTCAAGACGTCAGGCCTGGCCCCCAGCACCAGGTCCATAGCACTGCACGAGCCCCCGAAATCCGGAACCAGCAGCTCCACCGGGCACTCCGGCAGCTCTCGGCGCACCGCCTCGACGGTCGCTGCGAACTGAGCGGCCCCCCCGTCCCGCAGATCGTCCCGGGTCACCGCCGTGACCACCAGGTGACGAAGGCCGAGTCGGGCAGCAGCCGCGGCGACCCGCTCTGGTTCAGAAGGATCGATGGGTTCAGGTTGTCCCCGCTTCACAGCACAGAAACGACAGCCACGTGTACAGACATCGCCCAAGATCATGAAGGTGGCGGTGCCCCGGGAGAAGCACTCGGTCAGATTGGGGCAAAGGGCTTCCTGGCAGACGGTGCGAAGGGACAGCTCGTCGAGCAGTCGCCCCATAGACTCCACCGCTGGCTCAGCCCCGGCGGCAATTCGCCGCCATAGCCAGGTCGGATGCTCCACGCCGTCATCAACGAACCTGGCTAAGGCGTCGACATCACCTTCTCGGATCAGACGTGGAAACACCTCTCCGAAGGCCTGCAGTAAGCGGACGGTCACCTCCTGATGATCCGGTGCCGTCCCCAGTGCGCGCTCCATCGACGTCACACCGCGATCGGGCAAGCCACAGGGGATGAGCAAGTCGAAGTGGGCCATATTGGGAGCCACGTTGAGCGCGAGACCGTGGCGCGTGACGCCGTCCTGCACCGCAAGCCCAATGGCGGCGATCTTCTCGCCCTCCACCCACACGCCAGGATGACCCTCGAGCCGACCGCCCCTGATTCCGTAGGTTCGGAGCATCCGGATGGTCACGGCCTCCAACCGCTGAAGGTAGGCGTATAAGTCGCCCTCGTCCAATTTGAGGATGGGATAGATTACGAGCTGCCCCGGGCCATGATAGGTCGCGCGACCTCCCCGATCGGTCTCGCACAAGCGCACACCGGTCCGCTCCAGTCGGGACTCGGATGCCAGGACGTCCTCTCTTCCTCCAGCCCGCCCGACGGTGATGACCGGCGGATGCTGGAGTAGGAGCAACGCATCCGCCATAGTTCCGCGTATGCGCGCTTGAGCGATCCGCTCCTGAAGCCGACACGCGGCTTCGTAGGGCACGGTCCCTAGCCGGTAGACAGAGATCGGTCTATGTCCGGTATGCATCCCACACTCGCACCGGGACTCTTGAGGGGACCGGGCGCGGGCAGCCGTCCCCCAGCGCCCGGCCGGGACAGCGGATCCAAGGGGCGCTGGCGTAGGCGCAGTCGCCTGCCGGGGCGCCCCGCACTGTCAAGAACCTTACAAAGTGGCTCACGCGTCGCAACTCGCTACTCCCACTTGGGCAGATGGAGCGAGCGCTTCTCCACATCCATGGCTGCGTCTACCAGCGCCTCCCCGATGGAGGGATGGGCGGGGACGAAGTCCATAAGCTGGGTGACGGTGGCCTCAGACAGCATGGCCACGCTGACCACGTTGATCAGATCCATGGCCCCGGGCGCCATCATATGGACCCCCAGGATCTTCCCGTACTTCTCGCCAGCCACCACCTTTATCGCGCCCGCCGTCTCTCCCAGGATCATCGCGTAGGGGTTAATGGCGATGGGGACCTTCCCCACCTGGAAGGGGATGTCCCGCGCTTCGGCCTCCTCCTCTGTCAGGCCCACCCAGGCCACCTCAGGCCAGGTGTGGAAGCAACGCGGTATACTCCCGTCGTCGATCCGACTGCGCAGGCCCATAGCATTCTCGGCGGCCACGATGCCCTCCACGTTCGCCTTGTGCGACCACATGGGACCCGCGGTGACGTCCCCGATGGCATAGAGATGGGGCACGTTGGTCTGCATTCGCCCGTCGACCACTACGGCATCCGCCTCCATCTCCACGCTCAGTTCAGGCAACCCAAGATCTCCCGAGTTGGGCAAGCGGCGCGAGGCCAGCACGCTGTCGGCCCGCACCTCACCCTCACCATTGGCCAGTACCACCACCGTGGCACCACCGTCGTCTGGACGAATGGCCTCGATTTCGACACCCCGCTCGATGACCAGACCAGCATCGTGGAGCAACTTAGCGAAGCGCTGGGATATCTCGCGGTCGGCCTCCGGTATCAACTGCCGGCTGCTCGTGATCACCGTAACCTGAGCACCCCTCCAGTGGAAGTACTGAGCGAACTCCAGATCCCAGGCCTGGTGCCCGAGGACAGCGATGTGCGAGGGAATCTCACGCAGCTCGACAGCGTCCTCGGTGCTGACCACCCCCGGCAGATCCGCTCCCGCTACAGATAGGGGGGCCGAGATCGATCCGGTGGCGAGGATGACGTTCCGCGCCTCAATACGCTCCCCCTCAACCTCCACGACGCCCCGGTCGGCGAGCTTGCCTCGCCCCTCCACGAGCCGGACTCCGTAGTCCGTGAGCTGCTCCCTGGTCCCCATGCGCAGGGACTCGATAAGGAGGTCCTTTTCATCGTGGAGGGCATCGACATCGAGCTCGGGCTCACCCACCTGAAT
>SKLM01000398.1 GCA_007123205.1 Thermoflexales bacterium | reverse complement strand
GGCCGCCCCAGACGTGCGGATGGCGGTGCTTCAGCTTGGCATCGATCCCGGCGATCACCTCGGGCATCTTGAACGCCCCTCCCTCCACGGCGATCTGAGTCTGCAGCACGATCTGGAGCAGAAGATCGCCGAGTTCCTCCCGCAGACCCTCCACATCGCCCCGATCGATGGCGGCAACCGACTCGTACGCCTCCTCCAGCAATCCCGCGCGGAGGCTCTCGTGGGTCTGCTCCCGGTCCCACGGACATCCCTCGGGGGCCCGCAGGTGGGCCACCGTCTCCTGGAGCCTGCCAAAGCCGGTCACGCCCGCCAGGGGCGGGATGTAGAGGGCGGTGAGATGGGCGGGGGATTGGGCCGTCTCGTGGAGGTGGTCCAGGCGGTAGAGCAGCATCCGATCTACCCGCTGTTCCTCCGTCCCGGCGGCGTGGACGAGGGCCACCTCGTGCTCGTCGGGGTACTGGTTCATCAAGGTCAGTTTCACCGCGCCGGCCAGGGCGCGACTGTGGAGCTGTCCCACCAGGGAGGGAAAGTCCGGGTCCAGCGGTGGATGATGAAGCTGCGCCAGCTCGATAGCGTCGAAGATCTGGAGCCCGTCCAGGGCGTCGATCCGCAATGCCGTCAGCGTGGCGCCTACGAAGCTCAGTCCCTCGACGATGCGCGTCCTGGAGCCGGCCCGCTCAGCCTCTCGCACCACCCGTTCCACAGTCGCCTCACCGACGAAGGGATGACCTGGCACTGCGTAGACCACCCCCTCCGGTCGCGCTCCCAGGGCCAGCACCCGCTCGGCGATGGCATCGTAGACCGCCGAGAAGTCGTCGGCCTCCTCGTAGAGCGCATCGAACGAGTGCACAGCCAGATCGGATGGCAGCCCCTTCACCGTGGGGTGACGCTCGGTACGGAGCCAGAGCTCCCGAGCCCCCTGCAGGACCTCCCACGCCTCCCGAGTCAGGTGGCGCGGGTCGCCCGGTCCCAGGCCCACAATGGTGATAGTCCCCATGTGCCCTCCCGTATCCATACACACAAAGAAAGGGAGCAAGGCAACGCTGCCCTGCCCCCATTTGCTCAGCTCCAACTCCTGGCCCTCTGCGCCCGGCCGACCGCGCGCTCCCCATCCTCCGCGGGATCGGCCGATCCCGGTGCACCGGCCAGGGGTGGGTATCGGTCTAGCGCTTGGTGTACTGCGGAGCCTTACGCGCTTTCTTGAGTCCTGGCTTCTTCCGCTCCTTGACCCGTGCGTCCCGGGTGAGGTAACCGCTCTGGCGCAGCGGGGGCCGCAGCTCAGGATCCGCCTCGAGCAGGGCCCGGGCAATCCCGAGCCGAATCGCGCCGGCCTGCCCCTTGATGCCACCGCCCTCCACGAGAACGCTGATATCGTAACGGCCAGCGGTCCCCGTCTCCTCGAGGGGCTCCTTCAGATGGACGATATCCATAGGACGGGCAAAATACTCCTCCAGCGGGAGGTCGTTGACCACGATATTGCCCTCGCCACCCGGGTAGATCCGCACCCTCGCCCGCGCCGCCTTCCGTCGACCCACCCCTTCATAGTAGTTCATCGCCATAATCCAACTCTCCTTCTCGATCTCTCCCGCTACAATTCCAACGGTTCTGGCTGCTGGGCCTGGTGGGGATGGTTCGGACCGGCGTACACCTTCAGCTTCTTCAGCATGGCCCGGCCCAATCGGTTCTTGGGCAGCATACCCCGCACAGCGTGGGTGATGACCCGGGTCGGATGCTCATCGAGCATGCGGCCCAGGGAGACCTCCTTGAGCCCACCCGGATACCCCGAATGGCGGTAGTAGATCTTCTGCGCCCGCTTGTCCCCGGTCACGTGGATCCGCTCGGCATTGACGACGATGACATAATCGCCAGCGTCGACGGAGGGTGAGAAGATCGGCTTGTGCTTCCCACGCACGATCTGCGCGACCTCGCTTGCCAGACGGCCCAGGGTCTTGCCACTGGCGTCCACCACATACCAGTTCCGTTCGATGTCCTCCGGTTTCGTCACGTAGGTTCTCTTCACGATCTCATAACTCCTACTTGATCAGCGATTCGTCCGTCAATAATCGACTCTCATGAGACACAGCCCTTGAGGCTCCGCCGTCTTTCCCGCGCAACTTCGCTCGCACGACGCGAGCGCTTCCTCGAACTCACTCACACTCATCCGACCCTGCCCAACGTCGAGCAGCGTGCCGACGATGCTGCGCACCATCCGATAGAGAAACCCATTGGCCTCGATATCGAAGGCCAGGAGCCCATCCTCATCGCCGTTTATGCCCAGACCGGCCCGGGGACACGTCTCCCGGCTCCACGTTGCCCGGTAGACGTGCCGCCGCGTCTCCTCTCCGCCAGGCGGCTGCCCGAACGTGGCGAAGTCGTGCTCCCCCACGAGGTGCCGGGCCGCCTCCTGCATCCGATGGGTATCCAGCGGATACGGCACGTGGAGGTGGTACCGGCGCCCGATGGGCGCGCGCACCGCCGCATTCATCACCGTGTACCGGTAATGCCTGACCCGCGCGTCATAGCGCGGATGGAAGCTCGCGCCGGCCTCCGCAACAGCTCGCACCGCGACGTCGGGCGGCAGCACGGCGTTGAACGCCCGTTCCAGATCGTCCAGGCCGTGGCGCCAACCCGTGTCGAAAGCGATCACCTGCCCGAGCGCGTGCACGCCGGCATCCGTTCTACCGGCCGCCACCACCGTGATCGGGTCCTGCGTCACCTGCGCCAGCACGGCCTCAAGCACCTCCTGGACGGTGGCGGCATTCAGCTGTCGCTGAAAACCGCTGTAGTCCGTCCCGTCGTAGGAGACCGTTGCCCTGACGCGCATAGGGCGCGCGCCCGTTACACCAGCTCCAGGAGAACCATCGGGGCGGCGTCGCCCTTACGATGCCCCAGCTTGTAGATGCGAGTGTAACCCCCCGGACGATCCGCGTAACGGGGCGCGATCTCCTCGAACAGTACGGCCAGCACGTCGACCCAGTTGCCGTCCTTGTCCTTGACCCAGCGGTAGATGCGTCCCTCGGCGAGACGTCGCGCGTGCACCCCCCTGCTGGGGTCCTCCTCTGCCGCCGCCAGCCCTCGCTTGGCCAGGGTGATCAGCTTCTCCGCGTACCCGCGGACGGCCTGCGCCTTGGCCTCTGTCGTCTCCACATAACCGTGGTAGAAGAGGGCCGTGGCCAGATTGCGGCGCAAGGCCTTCCGATGCGCCCTCGAACGATTCAGTTTCTTTCCCGCCACCCGATGGCGCATCACGATCCTCCCACAGCTTCTAACAACCCAGCATCCTCGAGAGACTCGCGGATCTCATCCAGGGACTTGGCTCCCACATTGCGAACGGCGAGGAGCGCATCCTCTCCACCCTCATCCATCATCTCCATGACCTCGCCCACGTTCCTCACGCCGGACCG
>SKLM01000089.1 GCA_007123205.1 Thermoflexales bacterium | reverse complement strand
TGGAGCGGATCCGGCCCCCGTACAACGTCAACGGCGCCGCCGTCGCGGCGGCCATGGCCACGTTCGAGGATCTGGACGCCGTCCAGGCCAACGTGGCGCGGCTCATCGAGGAGCGGGAGCGGCTGAGCGATCTTCTGGGGGCCATCGACTGGCTGGACCCGCTGCCCAGCCAGACTAACTTCGTCCTGGTGCGGATTAAGGGGCGCGAGCCCTCCTCGGTCGTCGACCATCTGGCCCATAGCGGCATCCTGGTTCGAGGGCTCTCCGATCCGGAGGTGGCGGACTGTGTCCGCATCACCGTCGGCAGGGCGGAGCAGAACGATGCCGTCATAGACGCCCTACGGCGTATGGAGTGACGCACGATGGGAGAGGTGGAGAGGGACGCGGAACAGGGGATCTCTGAGACGCGCGTGGGCCGGGCGGACCGTCGGACGGCGGAGACGGAGGTGTCGGTGGAGGTGACCCTGGACGGGTCCGGGTACCATCGGATCGAGACCGGCATTGGCTTCTTCGACCACATGCTGGCCCACGTCGCCCTCCACGGCCTGTTCGATCTGGTCGTCGAGGCCGAGGGTGATCTTCATGTGGATCCCCACCACACGGTGGAGGACGTGGCGCTGGTGCTGGGGCAGGCCTTCGACCGCGCGCTGGGTGACCGGCGCGGCATCGTGCGCATCGGATCGGCCTACGTTCCCATGGACGAGACGCTGGCCTTTGTAGCCCTGGACCTCTCGGGGCGTCCGTACGCCGTGACCCAGGTCGGCTGGACCGGGGATCGCGCCGGAGGGCTCCCCGTGACGCTCATCGACCACGTCTTTCGCTCCTTCGCCACCGCCGTCCGCGCCAACGTGCACGCGCGGGTCCTCTATGGGGACGACGACCACCACCAGGCCGAGGCGTTGTTCAAAGCCCTCGGTCGGGCCCTGGCCGCGGCCACCCGTCTCGACGCGCGGCGGGGAGGCTCGATCCCCTCGACGAAGGGGACCCTGTGATCGCACTGGTCGACTACGGGGCCGGGAACGTGCGCTCCGTGCACAAAGCGCTGGAGGCTGTGGGCGGACAGGTGGTCGTGGCCCGCACCCCGCTGGCCATTCGCCGCGCCGAGCGGATCGTCCTGCCGGGCGTGGGTGCCTTTGGCGACTGTATGCGGAGCCTCGAGGCCAGCGGCCTTCGCGACGCCCTGGAGGAGGCGGTGGAGTGGCGGAAGCCCCTCCTGGGCATCTGTGTGGGCATGCAGGTCATGCTGGAGCAGGGCGAGGAGCTGGGGCGGCACGCCGGACTGGGGTTGCTGCCGGGACGCGTGGTCCGGTTTAACGACGCGGTCCTTGAACAGGGGCTCAAAGTCCCCCACACCGGCTGGAACCAGCTTCAGCACCGGGGCACCGCCGATCCGCTGTTCCACGGTCTCCCGGCGGGGGCCTGGGCCTATTTCAACCACGCCTACTACTGTCGGCCCCGCCCCGAGGACGTGCTGGCGACCAGCGACTACGGCGGGCCCTTCGCGTCCGTCATCGGCCGGGACGGCATTTACGGGGTGCAGTTCCACCCGGAGAAGAGTCAGTCCGTCGGCCTGCGGATTCTGCGGAATTTCGTGGAGCGGGTTTCGGCGTAGATCGGGCGCCGGTAACCGCTCCGGGGAGGGAACGATGGAGAGCGGCTGTGCGAGATCGGACGGGGAGGGCTGGGTGGTCTACCCCGCCATCGACCTGCGAGGGGGGCGCGTCGTGCGCCTGGCCCAGGGTGACCCCGATGCGGAGACCGAGTACGCCGACGACCCGGCGCGCGTGGCCCGGCGCTGGCGCGATGCTGGCGCGTCCTGGGCCCACGTCGTCAACCTCGATGGCGCCTTCGGCGAGGGCGGGCGCGAGAACCTGGCGGCCCTCGGCCCCATCGTGGCGGCGGGGTTGGCGGTGCAGTTCGGGGGCGGGCTGCGGGACCTGGGCGCCATGCGGCAGGTGCTCGAGGCCGGGGCGGCGCGCCTGGTGGTCGGCACGGCCGCGGTCCAGGACCCGGCTCTGCTGGAGGCGGCCCTGGAGGCCTTCGGGCCGGAGCGGGTGGCGCTGGCCATCGACAGCCGCCGGGGCCGGGTGCGTACTCACGGCTGGCAGCGGGAGGCCCTGTTGACGCCGGCGGAGCTCGGTCGGACCTCGGTGGAGAGGGGGATCCGCTGGATCATCTTCACCGACGTCGACCGGGACGGCATGGGCAGCGGGTTGAACCTGGAGGCCACCACGGCGTTGGCCCGCGAGACAGGGGCCCACGTCATCGCGTCGGGCGGGGTGGCCACCCTGGACGACGTCCGGCGCAGCCGGTGCGCCGGTCTCAGCGGGGTGATCATTGGCCGGGCCCTCTATGAGGGCCACATAGCGCTGCGGGATGCGCTGCGGGTGGGGGAGGGTGACGATGTTGGCTAAGCGGATTGTGCCGTGTCTGGACGTGAAGGACGGGCGTGTGGTGAAGGGGGTGAACTTCGTCAACCTGCGGGACGCCGGTGATCCGGTGGAGCACGCCCGGCTCTACGATGCCGAGGGCGCCGACGAGCTGGTCTTCCTCGACATCTCGGCCACGCCCGAGGGGCGCGACACCACGGTGGAGGTGGTACGGCGGGTGGCCAGCGAGGTCTTCATGCCCTTCACCGTTGGCGGGGGCGTGCGCAGCGTCGAGGACGTCCGATCCCTTTTGCTGGCGGGGGCCGACAAGGTGAGCATCAACACCGCGGCGGTGCGGGATCCCGGTCTGCTCACCGCGGCGGCCGAGCGGTTCGGGAGCCAGTGTGTGGTCGTCGCCATCGACGCCCGGCGGGTGCGCGAGGGCGGGGAGCCTCGATGGCAGGTGTTCCTCAGTGGCGGGCGCGTCCCCACCGATCTGGAGGCCGTCTCCTGGGCCGTGGAGGCGGTGGAGGCGGGGGCGGGGGAGGTCCTGTTGACCAGCATGGATGCCGATGGGACGTTGGAGGGGTACGACTTGAGCCTGACCCGGGCGGTGGCCGAGGCGGTGCCCGTGCCGGTGATCGCCAGCGGCGGCGCTGGCTCCTGCCATCACTTCTTCGAGGCGCTAACCGCGGGGCGGGCCGATGCGGCCCTGGCCGCCTCCCTGTTCCACGATCGGGTGCTCAGCATCGGCGAGGTGAAGGATTATGTGGCCGCGCGCGGCGTCCCGGTGCGGATGGCTGGCGGCATCGATGGGGCGTGCGGGGAAGGGAGTCCACCGGATGATGGTTGAGCCCAGGATCGAGGAGCTGGTTCAGCTCGACGACCGCGGGCTGGTGCCGGCCGTGGTCCAGGACGCCGACAGCGGCGACGTCCTGATGGTGGCCTGGATGAACCAGGAGGCGCTCCGCCTGACCGGCGAGACCGGTGAGGTCCACTTCTGGAGCCGGAGCCGCCAGGAGCTGTGGCGCAAGGGGGCCACCTCGGGCAACGTCCT
>SKLM01000357.1 GCA_007123205.1 Thermoflexales bacterium | reverse complement strand
CCAGCACTACACGATCCGCTTGACCCTGGAGGTTCGCGGAGACTCGGTGGTGGCCGACTTCACAGCTACGGATGCAGCCGCTCGGGGCCCACTCAACTGTCGTCTGCCCTCCGTCGCAGCCTGTGTGTTCTACGTGCTGAAGGCGGCCCTCGACCCAGACCTGCCGCCCAATGCGGGGGCTTATCGGCCGATTGAAGTCTTGGTGCGGGACGGTAGCTTGCTGTCCGCCCAGTACCCGGAGGCCGTGTGCAACGCCAACATCCTCACCACCCAGCGCATCGTGGATGTGCTCCTGGGCGCGCTGGCGGAGGCGATCCCCGAGCGGGTGCTGGCGGCTTGTTCCGGAACGATGAACCTGATCAACGTGGGCGGCGTCGACCGGCGGACCGACACATACTTCAACTACGTGGAGACCTATGCCGGAGGCCAGGGAGGGATGCACGATCTGGACGGGATGGACGCCGTGCAGAACCATATGACGAACACACGCAACGCGCCGGTCGAGGCCATCGAGTCGGCCTATCCGCTGCGGGTCGAGGCGTACGGCCTGGAGCCTGATTCGGAAGGGGCTGGTGCGCAGCGGGGCGGCTGTGGGCTGCGCCGGGAGATCCGCGTCCTCTGCCCGGAGGTGCTGTTTACGTTGAGTTCAGATCGAGCGGAAGTGGCTCCGTGGGGACTGGAGGGGGGGAGCAGCGCCAGCCCGTCACGCTGCTTCATCCGCAGACCGGACGGGTCAGAGCGACACCTGCCCTCCAAGGTGACTACCTACGTTGAGGAGGACGAGACGATCGTTATCGTCACCCCGGGTGGCGGGGGCTGGGGAGACCCGGCGCGAAGGGATCCTGAGCTTGTCGCCGAGGATGTCCGGAAGGGGTTGATCTCCGTGGAGCGGGCCAGAGACGCATACCACGTCGCGGTGAGTCCTACGACCCTCGAGCTCGACGTGGAGCAAACAGCGCAGTTCCGCCGCGGGGCTGGGAAAGCGGAAGACGCTGCCGGGAATAGGGGGATTCCGTGATAGAGGAGAGCCGTGGGCTGACGGGCCATTTCGCGCTGGACGCAAGGGATGTGCTGGGCAATCTGCACGCGATCTGCACGATCTCTGGGTGTTCATAAACGGGGCGTTCGTGAAGGGACAGGATGCCAGGCTCCCGATCTGGGACCACGGTCTATTGTATGGCGATGGCGTGTTCGAGGGCATCCGCGCCTACGCAGGCCACGTGTTCAAACTGGACGATCACCTGGCCAGGCTCGTCGACTCGATGAGGGGCGTCGACATCAGGCTGGATGTGGACAGCGTGGCGCTCCGTGAGTTGGTCTGCGAGGTTCTGCGCCGCAACGAGCTGCGGGATGCCCACATCCGCGTGATTGTCACGCGGGGCATCGGCCGTCCGGGCCTGGATCCGCGGAACTGCACCCAACCATCGCTCATCGTGATGGCCTACCCGTTCCCACCCCTGCTGGGCCGCGAGCCGATACGCATGATCAGTGCATCCCTCAGGCGCAAGGCCCCCTATGCCGTCGATGCGCGGATCAAGTCGCTGAACTACCTGGACAGCATCCTGGCCAAACTCCAGGCCATCGCTGCCGGAGTCGATGATGCGCTGATGCTCGACCTCGACAGTCGCGTGGCGGAGGCGACGGGCGAGAACGTCTTCGTGGTGAAGAACGGTGTCATCTCGACCCCTCTCCTGGTCGCGGCACTGCCGGGAATCACGCGAGCGACTGTGATAGACCTGGCGGGCGACTTGGGACACGCTGTTCAGGAGCGGGCGCTGACCCTGGGGGATCTATACACAGCGGATGAGGTCTTCCTCACCGGGACAGCAGCAGAGGTGGTTCCAGTGGCCGAGATAGACGGGCGCGTGATCCAGGGCGGAGAGACCGGGCCCATCACCGCCGAACTGATCGCGGATTACCAGGCTCTGGTCACCTCTGGCCAATTCG
The DNA here is from genome assembly GCA_007123205.1 of Thermoflexales bacterium. Taxonomy (GTDB): domain Bacteria; phylum Chloroflexota; class Anaerolineae; order B4-G1; family B4-G1; genus SKLM01. The sequence goes on along the minus strand of SKLM01000357.1, from coordinate 1,485 downwards.
CCACACCGATCTTTGCATCTAGAGGGAGGAACCGAGATGACGACTGACGCCTGCCGCTTTGACCGTCCCTCGCCGGATGTGGTGAGGGCCTTCCGTGAGCTGCCCACATCCATCGTCTCTGACGTCATGGGGCGGATGGGAGCGATGGACGGCGGCATTAGACCCATAGCACTGGCCGGGGGTTTGACCGGCCCCGCTTTTCCCGTCAAGGCCTATCCGGCCGACAACCTTATGTGTCACCTGGCGTTGAAGCTTGCTCAGCCGGGAGACATCCTGGTGGTGGATGCAGGGGGCTATGGTGATGCGGCCCTCTGGGGCGAGCTTATGTCGCTCAACGCTGTCCGACGGGGGTTGGGCGGGCTGGTCATCGACGGTGCGGTTCGTGACCGGAGCACGCTGGCCGAGATCGGCTTTCCGGTCTTCGCCCGGGGATGCGTGCCGAACGGTACCTTCAAGCGTAAGCCCGGGGCTCTGAACCAGCCCGTGGCGTGCGGTGGGCTTAGCGTAGCCCCTGGTGATCTCGTGTTGGGAGATGCGGACGGTGTGGTGGTTGTTCCCAGGGCGGACGCAGAGGAGATACTCGAGCGAGCCTCGAAACAGATCGAGAAGGAAGCGATGCTGCGGCGTCAGATCGAGGCTGGAGAGACGCTCTTTGACTTGCTGGACCTGGCAGGGCGCTTTCAATGAGACCATTCGCGGCGCTAGTAAGGAGGTTCCCGTGCGCATCATGGTAGTCAACCCGTTTGCCGGCACGGAGTTCTACGGCAGAGAGAACATCGCCCGTATCGCGCGGCCCGATACGGAGTTCGATATGGTCGACATCTCCGAGGCCTATCCTCTCCCCAACAATCAGTGGCTCTACTTCCGTCACATGTGCACCGATGGAACCCTGGAAAAGGCCATGGGGGCCGAGGATCAAGGGTACCATGCGGTCTTCATATCCTGCAACCTGGACATCGGCCTCTATGAAGCCCGCCAACTGCTGGATATCCCCGTCACGGCGACGCTCGAGTCGGCAGCCCTCGTAGCCCATATGATGGGGGCAGCCTATTCCCTCGTCACCGTCGACCGTCAGAACGGGAACATCCAGAAGATGCTTCTGGAACAGTATGGGCTGGACAAGCACTTCGTCTCCCAGCGGCCCTTCGGCATCGATGCCAGCGATCTGTACGTCGACAGGACCGCTCCGGCTGACATCGTTTCGTCGGTCGTCGAGGCAGCCCGGGCTTGTGTGGAGCAAGACGGTGCTGAGGTGGTCATCCCGGGCTGCACCCTGGCCGGGTCGGTTCTGACCCACGAGGTCGCTGATATCGAATCGGTCATCGGGGCGCCTGTCGTCGACGGGATGGTCACCGGGTTCAAGCTCGCCGAGATGATGGCGGATCTCCATCGGGCCGGTTGGCCAGTCGTGAGCCGGCGAGGATTCTTCGAGAAACCGCCGTTATCCGACATGAAGGCTTTGCGCGGTTTCCTTGACCGGCCTCT
>SKLM01000173.1 GCA_007123205.1 Thermoflexales bacterium | reverse complement strand
CGCTGCGTAGCGCACTACAAACAGGTTACGAAGAAATGAGCCAGGGGCGAACACCCGTTCGTAGTCAGGCACGCAGCGTAGCGGAGTGCCGTCCGCGAAGTGATCGCTCCAGGACCGCATTGTCACAAGGCGCTACTCCGCTCCGCTGCGTAGCGCACTACAAACCGGTTGACACGCAAAATGAGGCACGGTCACCCGTTCGTAGTCAGGCACGCAGCGTAGCGGAGTGCCGTCCGATGCGACACCGGAACAACAACCCACCAGAGGAGGAGGAGACAGAATGCCGAGAGAAACCTGGCTAATCGTCCTGACGGTTCTGGCACTGGCGGCGGCCAGTCTGGCCTGCGGCGCAACCAATGCAGAACCCGAACCGATCGACACGCCGACACTACCGACGGCCACCACAGTCCCCACAGACACACCGACCCAGACAGACAGACCAGTGCCCACCCCAACGGACCCACCAACTCCACCGACGCTAGACACACCAGTGCCTACCGAGACCCCGGAACCTGCCGAAGGCTCTCTGGGCGACACCTGGACCCGGCCTGCCGACAACATGGATATGGTCTACGTCCCGGCGGGCGAGTTCCAGAGAGGGAGCACCCACGCCGAGGCAGATCAGGCGCTCGCCCTGTGCAGCCAGCCCTACGATTTCTGCCAGCGTAGATGGTTCGAACGAGAGCACCCGGCGCACACCGTGGCGCTGGTCGGGTTCTGGATCGACCGCACCGAGGTGACCAACACCCAGTACGCCCTCTGCGTGGCAGACGGCGACTGCGCAGAGTCGATCTTCGCCCACGACCCTATCTGGAACGGTGCTGGTTACCCGGTGGTGGGGATCGATTGGCCCAGTGCGGTCGCCTACTGCCGGTGGGCCGGCGCTCGCCTGCCGACGGAGGCAGAGTGGGAATACGCCGCACGAGGGCCGGAGCGCCGGCCATTCCCGTGGGGGGACAGCTTCGACGGCACGCGGCTCAACTCCTGTGATGTGAACTGCGAGTTCGACCACAGGGTTTCCGAGTACGACGATGGGCATACCTACACGGCGCCCGTGGGCAGCTACCCCGAGGGTGCCAGCTGGTGTGGCGCACTGGATATGGCAGGCAACGTCTGGGAGTGGGTGGCCGATTGGTACGGCAGCTACACCTCGGGGAGAGAGGTCAACCCGACGGGCCCTTCATCCGGGGAGCATCGGGTGCTCCGTGGTGGCTCGTGGTTCGACGGTCCGTACGACACGCGCAGTGCCAATCGCGTCGGCTACGTCCCGCTCGTCGCGTGGAACGGCGGGGGGTTCCGTTGCGCCAGGGATTCTCAATGAGCCATCTGTCCTCGGCTTGTTGGAGGTCACAGTATCTGAATGGCGGATGGCCGGAATGGGTGGATGGCTCATAGCACCAGGGAGAACCCTGGGCATCGTGAACTCCACTGGCTCTGGGTTCACAGCTACTGATTCGTCCGCTGTTGGATGGCGGCTCAGCTGGACGTGGACCGCCGGCAGGTACGCAGACCCATCACATCCAGCGTGCCAGCGGCTGGGCCATCGCGCCGATGGCCACCAAATAGTCAACCGCTGGCGTAGACCCACAGACTGGCCGTGTGACCGTCTTGGAGGGCACAGTGGCCCACCAGGCTGTTGTCGCCTGCCGGGCGCCGTTCGATACCGTTGTCGCCGGCTTCATCGACCATGGGACGGATAAACTTGATGCTAGCGACGAGGCCGCTCTTTTGTGAGAGAGGGATGGGCGGTTGAAGTCGGAGGACGGCTTTGGGTACACGACCGCGGTCAAGCAAAGCGAAAAGCGAGCGACCCGTGCGGCGGTCCAGGATCCTGATGGGGGCGGGATGTGCCACGCTGTAGCATCCGCCGGTAGGGGTGAACCGGACCCGCGACCACACGCCACGAAAGCGACACCTCTCGACAACCCCCGGCGACCTCCCGCGGGCTGCTTCCAGGTCGTCGGCTTCCGACTCACGTCGGCTTCCCACACCCTGGCGGGAATCCCTGCCTAGCGAGCGCTGGTGAGCTCGCGCACGAGGTCGTAGACCCGTCTGGAGATGCGGCCCAGTGCGCGGCCGATCTCGACCGCACGCTTCGGGCCAGTCACCCAGGTGGTGAACTGACGCGCGGTGTCACCGACCCGGGTGGGGATGCGGCCCACTTTGCGGGCGATCTCGAGCGAACGCCCCGGACCGGTCACCAGGATGATGGTGAGCACGATGACGAGGAGCTGCCCGAGCCCGACGTTTCTTATCATCTAGGACACGCCCCTGGATCGCCCGACCCGCTTTGGCAACCATATGCTTGCCCTACACCGGGCTGCCGTCGACCTTGTTGACGAAGCTGGGCGCCCCTCAGCGCCAAACGATGCGGCGAGACCGACAGCCTGATGGATGGCAACTCTGATCGCAATTCTCGATGACGAACTCGCGGGCTGTTCTGCACCGGACATCGGAGTCGATGATCGAACCCCGACGGGGCGCCCGGTCAGCGCGCGTTGGTGGACCAGTCATCCACTCCGTCACGACGCGCAAGACCCTTTATCGAGGACCGTGTCGACCAGCCGCCTCTACCAGACATCGAGGAGATACCCCGTAGAGCAGCGGTCAAGCTGCTGCCTCATCCGTCTGGCTATGCCTCCGCTTCAGACCCCTCGCTCTCGATGCCCTCACGCGTCTCTGCTGCAGCGTCGGCACCCTCGCTCTCGATGCCCTCCCGGAACCCACGGACGCCCTCGCCCAGCTCACGGCCCAATTTCCCGACACGGTCCACGCCGAAGACAAGCAACACAATCACCAGGATGAGCAACAGCTCCATCGCACCCAATTGTCCCAACATGCAGTTCCTCCTGCTCTGATCTGATCTAGCTGGCTCGCTTTCGCACCTCTGCCAACGGTTTCTGATCGGCTATGCGATCCAGGGGGTTCGCACCGTACCCGGAACCGCCCCCTTAAGTAGAAACGGAAGGGATCCACGCAGGGTTCAGCAAGTCTCTACCATCATATGTTAACAGGGCGATTCCATTTCGTCAACTCCCCCCTCCTGACTGCCGGGGAGGCTGCAGGGTTCTCCAAGCTTCCCAGGGCGGGGGGCTTGGTCGAAGTACGACCATACCCCCCGCAGGCAACATTCGCACAGATCACTCACAACCCGGCCGGATACTCCCCCGTTTCCCGATAATGAGCGACTATCTTCACGAAAGCTGTCAGATGGAGAAGAACGACGACAGCGACCGTGATCAAGTAGACCCAGTGAATGGGATCCGTTGACGGGAAGCCCACGTCGTCAAGAGGTCTAAGATAGGCCCGATCGTAAAGGTGTACTGCGGCCAACCAGAAGATCACGTAGGTACCGTGGCTCTGATGCCATTTCCAGGCGTCAGGACCCAGCAACCGTAGAGCCGCCGTATTCGACGTGCAGGCCAGCACGATGGCGAT
>SKLM01000109.1 GCA_007123205.1 Thermoflexales bacterium | reverse complement strand
GACGGCTCTGGCCGCCTTCAACCCTATGTTCGTCTTCACCAGCGCGCGGGTGAGCAACGACGCCGCGGTCACTGCCTTCGGATCTCTTGCACTCTGGGGAGCGGTGCGTCTGGCGACGGCAGGGTCCTCCCAGAAAGGGCTCTTGCTCCTGGGTGCGGCCCTTGGCCTGACGGGCCTCTCCAAGCTCAGCGGCATCGTCGTCGCTCCGGCTGTGGCTCTCGCCCTCCTCTTCGACAGCTTACGCGAGTGGGAGAAGCGATCCCAGGTGCCGTGGCGTCCCCGGTTGTCCGCCATCGTCTACCGCTGGGTGTTGGTTGGATTCCCGTTCCTCGCTATCAGTGGTTGGTGGTTCCTGCGGAATGTGGTTCTCTACGGCGAGCTGATGGGAGTCGACGCTTGGCTGAGCCGTACGTCCACCGTTCGCTCCCAACCGCTGGGTCTGCTACCTGTGATCCATAAGCTCGGCGGCTTGGAGAAGTCCTACTGGGCCATGTTCGGCTGGTTCAACGTGGGAGTGGCTCCGTGGATGTACCGGTTCTGGTGGGTGCTGGTGAGGGCCAGCGCCGTGGGTCTTGGCCTTTTCCTGTGGGATCAACTCTCCTCTCGGGGCCTGGACCGCCGCGTCCACTCCGGGTTGCTCGTTCTGGCGGCGGCTCTGCTCTTCAACTTCGCCTCCGTGTGGCGCTTCATCATGATCGTAGAGGGGGCGCAGGGTCGCTACCTCATGCCTGTGGTCGCTCCGCTCTCCATCCTGTTGATGCTCGGGCTCGATCGCTTGGCGCCTTCCCGGGCCCGTCCCCTTCCTTGGCGCCATGGTCTCGCGGCCACCATCGGAATCGCCCACGTACTTCTGACGGTGATCTGCTTGGTCGCCTTCATCTTGCCCGCCTACGCCACACCGCGGACGATTCCGGAGACCGATCTCCCCGATACGATGACCCGCGTGGATCTCTCCTTCGATGGAACACCGATCACTCTCCTGGGCGGCCAGATTGAGGCAGACACCGTGCGCGCCGGTGATCGGGTGCCGGTGAGCCTGTACTGGCGCGCGGCAGAACGTCCTCAGGTGGACTTCTTCGTGTTCCTTCAGATCTTGGGGCGGGATATGGAACCTATCGCCGGAGTCGACTCCTATCCTGGAGGCGGCACCTTCCCCCCTACGCTGTGGGAGCCCGGCGTGATCTACCGCGATCGGTACGAGCTCGGTGTCTCGGCGGGCGCGGAAGTCCCTACCGCGGGCCTCCTCCACGCGGGGCTTTACACAGAAGGTGGCGAACGACCATCGGTCATTAGCGCGGCTGGACAGCCCCTGTCAGACCTGACCATTCTGGATCGTGCCTCGGTCCGTCCGTCCCGGCCGATTTCCGAGGAGGTCACCCATCAGGTGGAGGTCCGCTTCGGCGATGCCATCACCTTGGTCGGCTACGACCTGTCAGCGCCCACTGTACCATCTGGCGGTGTCCTCCCCGTGACGCTGGTGTGGCGCGGAGAGGCCGCGCTCAACACTGACTACACCGCCTTCATTCACGTGTTGGACTCAGAGGGGACCCTGGTGGGCCAGAGTGACCAACTGCCAGCTGGTGGCGCATATCCGACGTCCCTTTGGCTTCCCGGGGACGTCGTGCGGGATCAACACCATCTGACCATCGGCGATGGGGCCCAGTCTGGTCCTTGCAGATTGCTGGTGGGGATGTACAATCTCAAGACCAATGAACGGCTGCCAGCCCATAAGGACCAAATGCGTTTCCAGGACGACGTCATCTCCATCGAGGGGGTGACCATCGAATGACTCGGTTCAGGTCGACCAGCCGGCAGATCGTGGCGCTCATCGTTCTCCTCTACCTCTGCCTCGGCGTGCTCTACAGCTTGGCGACTCCGGTCCTCGAGGCCTCGGATGAGTTTAAGCACTATCCGTATGTCCAGCACCTGCAGACGAATGGCGAGTTGCCGGTGCTCGAACCCGAGGTCTGTCGCCATAGCCCCGATGCCTGTCCCTGGCTACAGGACGGCGGTCAGCCGCCGGCTTATTACGCGCTCCTGGCGGCGGTCACCTCGTGGATCGACACCTCCGACCTCTCAGAGCTTCTCTGGAGGAACGACCACGCCTTCATCGGCGATCCAGCCCAGGTGTGCAACAAGAACCTGATCATCCATCGCCCGACGGAAGAGCGGTTCCCCTGGCAGGGTGCCGTGCTGGCTATCTACCTGAGCCGATTCACCACCATAGCATTGGGCGCCGGCTCTGTCATACTGACCTTTCGGATAGCTCGTGAGCTGTTCCCTGGCAACCGGGCACTAGCCCTAAGCGCCACTGGTCTGACGGCCTTCAACCCCATGTTTATCTTCGTCAACGCCTCAGTGAACAACGACGCGTTGACGATCTTGCTCGGCTCGCTTACCCTGTTGATCTCCTTACGTCTTGTCCGTGATGGGCTGAGGGAGCCCCTGTCCCTGTGGCGGTACGCGTTGATGGGGGTCACGGTGGGTCTGTTTCTGCTGACCAAACTGAGCGGTCTGGCGGCTCTGATGCTACTGCCCGTCCTCCTCGCTTGGGTCGGCTATCGGCGCCGAAGCTGGCGACCGCTCGCCGTGGGATTCCCGGTCATCCTTGCCGCGGCCGCCCTGGTGAGTGGATGGTGGTTTCTGCGCAATTGGCAGCTCTACGGTGACCCGACCGGTCTGAATGCCTTCATCGAGATTCAAGGAACCCGTGGCGGATTCCCCACTCTGCGCGATTGGGTCGAGGAGTTCGTCACCTTCCGCTGGACGTACTGGGGCCTCTTCGGCGGCGTGAACGTGAGGGCACCGCTGGCCGTGTACCGGTTCTTCGAGACGCTGTCCTTGCTTGGTATCGTCGGCTTCGCCACTTGGACCGTCCGCAGTGGTGAACTCCGCGGCCTGTGGCTTGGTCTACGAAGACCTGAGTCGACTAACCACGGTTCACTGTGGTGGATCCCTGTCATCTGGGGCGGTATTCTCTTCGTCTCGGTGCTGCGCTGGACCGTCATCTCTCATGCCTTCCAGGGGCGCCTGATCTTCCCCGGCATCGCTGGCATCAGCACGCTCCTCGTCGCAGGGTTGCACCACTGGTTCCCGCGCCGGGTTCACTCGCCGCTGAGTCTGATTGTGGCCGCCACCACTCTGGTGATCGCAGCGATCCTTCCTTTCACCTCTATACTCCCTGCCTACGCGCACCCGGAACCTCTGGAGCTGACGGACGTGCCAGACGACGCTCGCGTCACTCCTGTGCCCATGGGCACCGTAGCTCAGATCGTGGGCTGGGAGTTTGAGGGGCAGACGGTGACACCCGGTGATGGCGATGGCGGTGTTGATCTTGTCGTCTACTGGCAGGCAGTGTCCCCTGACAGTGCAGACCACATCAGCTTTGTTCGTCTACTTGGTCGTGATCACGAGTTGGCCGGGGAGATCAACCGCCACCCCGCGTGCGGGATGGTCCCCACCAGCCTCTGGGAGCCTGGTCAAGTGTGGCGAGACCCCTATCGCATCCCCGTCGCGGATCAAGCCCGTGCCCCGACGCGCCTGCGCGTCGAGGCGGGTCTCTACAACCCCGAACTCGGAGAGACCTTGGGAGTGGCAAAGGTGGGCGAGGCCAAGCTAGCCCCGCCTGAAGCGGTGCCTGAGTTGGAAAACGTGATGAGCGTGACGCTCGCTGACGGGATCGCCCTCCGCGGGTATCACCTCTCGCCACCCGAGCCAACCGCCGGTGAAGCCCTCACTGTGGCGCTGCGATGGGCAGCGAGGGACACCCCCTCGAGGGACTACCAGGTGTTTGTTCACCTTCTTGGAGATGGTCCAACCCCGGTGGCTCAGGGAGATGGTTCGCCGCTTCAGGGGTACTATCCGACGGGGATGTGGGCGGCGGGGGAGATCATCTCAGACGCGCATAAGATCCAGCTTCCCGTCGAGCTGCCGGAAACCCACTATCGAGTCGCCGTCGGGATGTATCATCTGGAGACGATGGAACGGCTGCCCCGCTTGGATGGTGGTGGAGACAGCATCGTCATTCCCACGACGGTAACCGTAAGATCGGCCCAACGCTAATGGTATGACATCTCAGGATTGGTTCTATCGGGTCTTTGTCTCGCGGTACCGCTGGCTCTCGGCTCTGGCTGTCCTGTTGCTCTGCTCGGCGTTGGCCGTTGGCGTGGGCTACCTTCTGGCGGAGGTCGGCCCCCTCGTCGCGGGAGCCGGGGTGGCGGCTGTGTTCCTTGGCCTATGGATGCTGCGAGACATCGAAGTGGCGTACTACTCTGTGATCGGCATCGTCTGCCTGCTGCCCTTTGCCTCTTTTCCCTTCGACATCGGGTTCAGGCCCACGCTTCTCGATGCGGCGTTGGGGGCGCTGTTTGTCAACTGGCTACTCCAACTGGCAGGTGGCTCTCAGCGGGAGTTCGTGACCACGCCTCTGGGATTGCCGGTGGCCGTCTTTATGATGCTGGCGCTGGGATCCTTCATCTTCGGATTGGCTCACGTGCCCCTCTCCCTCGGTTTTCTCCAGTACTACATTCGGCATTTCGCCGAGGTCATGCTCAGCGTCGGCCTCTTCTTCCTGATTGTCAACACGGTTCGCGACGGCGAGCGCCTCCGCCGTATCGTGCACGCACTGATCCTGGGAGCTTTTGGGGCCGCCCTGCTGGGGACCGTACTCTACGTGATTGCCGACCGGATCTCGTCCGATTTCGTCGTGCGTGCCCTCTCTGCGCTCGGGCCGATTGGTTATCCTACGGGGCCGGGTGTGCTGCGCTATATCCGCGAGAACCCGGAGCTTCCCCTGCGGGCTACTTCCACCTCGGTGGACCCCAACGTACTGGGCAGTCTTCTTAACGTGGTCTTGGCCATCAGCCTGCCGCAGTTCTTTGCTGGGCGGCCCGTTGTCCGCCGTCGCTATCTGCTACCGACCCTCGGCATCATGGCCATCTGCCTCGGATTGACAATGAGCCGCGGCTCGATGGTCGGCTTGGGAGCCGCGCTAGTTGTGCTGGCGACGTTGCGCTACCGAAGACTGTGGGTCCTTATGGCGGGAGCGACAGCGTTCCTTGTGCTGATGCCTCAGACACGGGCCCTGTTCGTGCACTTCGTCGAAGGGTTTCGGGGTGAGGACCTCGCGACGCAGATGCGCTGGGGTGAGTACAGGGATGCCCTCACTCTGATCCGGCGATACCCGTTGTTCGGCGTCGGTTTCGCGGGCTCCCCGGACATCGACACCTACATCGGAGTGGCCAATGTCTACCTGCTGATCGCCCAGCATATGGGCCTCATTGGCCTGACCAGCTTCCTTGTGGTGATGGTCGTGATCCTGACTCGCTTCTGGCGGACAAGACCTTTGGTAGCCGGCGCTGATCTCGAGCCCTTGTGGTGGGGCCTGCACGCCGGTGTCATCGGGGCCCTGGCTGGAGGCGTCTTCGATCACTACTTCTTCAATCTCGACTTCCACCACTCAGTCACGCTATTCTGGCTGGTCGCCGGGCTGGCCACGGTCGCCACGGAGCTGATCCGCCAACAGGCTGCAGCGCGTGCGAGATTCCGTGTCGAGCCCGGTCGTTGATGTCGCATCGAGCCCAACCAGCGCCTCACCGAGCCCCAAGCCACCTATGCACACCCCGGACTTTCCCCCGTCGGCACCGCTCCAACCCCCGACCCCAGCGCCATCCCCCGACCCCAGCTCCAACCCTCCACCCCCGATGCCCGAGCTCGGTCTCTAAACCCCCAAGATCAACCCTCCCATCCCTGTTGGATACCCCGGAACCACACCGTAGCTGACGGCCGTGTTCCCAAACACACTGCCGGGGACGTTGACTCGCTGCCCGGGACTATGCGTGTTATAATGCAACGGTCGCAGGTAATGAGGGCGTCACCGCTGGACGCCTTCGTCTTGGTTATGTTTGCAGGGCTGGAAGGAGCGCGCGACGTTGTTAGGAAGGTTCACTGACCCGAACTGGCTGATCACCTTGGCCATTCTCTTTCTGACCAGTATACCGGTTCACGAGTGGGCCCATGCTTGGGCAGCGTTTCAGCTCGGCGATGACACGGCCGCACGAAGAGGTCGGCTTACCATCAACCCTGTGGCCCATCTCGACCCCATGGGGGCGATTGCCTTGGTGCTGTTCGGCTTCGGATGGGGAAAGCCCGTGCCCGTCAACCCGTATCGTCTTCGTGGGGACTTGCGCCGCAATCAGGCCTTGGTGAGCATCGCTGGGCCGCTCTCCAACCTGATCCTCGCTATGCTGGGAGCGATTCCTTTCCGGCTTGGATGGGTGAGCCTATACGGCCGGGCGTCCGGCATCAGCCCTCAGGGAATTCTCGTCGGGTTTATCAGTATCAACCTGGTACTCATGGTCTTCAATCTGATTCCATTCCCGCCTCTTGACGGGTCTCGGATCCTGGCTTGGCTGCTGCCGCGCCGGTGGGCAGTGAAATTCGACCAACTGGAGCAGTTCGGGGCCCCGGCGCTGATTCTGGCGCTGTTTCTTCTGTCTCGGCTCGGGGTGCTCGCCATGGTCATGAACCCGGTCATGAGCTTCTTGTTCCGAGCGCTGCTCGTCTACTAGCCCGCTCGGCGCTGATGGACGTTCCCTATCGGGTTCAGCAGTTCCTTCGGGCGTTGGTGGCACAGAGGAGGGTCTCGCAGCAGAGGGTTGAGGGCGCGATAGCCCACTTGCACCCAAGAGCGCAGGTTCTTTTCGGTCAGCAGGCTTCACACGATCAGGAGCACGCTCTGGTCGTATGGGAGGCTCTCGGGCAGACGGGACACACAAGCGAGGATCTGCTGGCGGCGGCGCTGCTGCACGATGTTGGCAAGTCTGTGTCTCCTTTCCATCCGTGGCAGCGCGCTGTGTTCACGTTGCTCGAGCATTTCGCGCCGCGGGCACTGGATCGGGCCACCCGCACACCAGCAGGAGGCTTGCGGCACCGTCTTTGGCAGTATGCTCGGCATGCCGAGATTGGTGCGGCCTTGGCTAAGGACGCAGGTTGCTCCCCCGTGACGGTGAGATTGATCCTTCGTCACGAGGACCAGCTCCATACGTGTCAGACCGAGGAAGACCGCTGGCTGGTCGCACTGCAAACCGTGGATGACGTGAGTTAGTATCCATACGCGGTGATGACTCCACCGTCCTAAGCACAGCGCTCGCGCGCACTGGAGATAGTGATCACATGAACTCTGATCGAGCAGCAATCATCGGCACTGATCCTATCAGTGCCTCCATTGCCCTGGCCCTTCGAGGACAGAAGACCCCGATTACGCTTGTCGGTTACGACGCTCGTCGCCCGGTCGCAGGCCTGGCGAAAGCCCGAGGCATTTTCGACGAGGTCCGACGGAAGCCGGGAGCGGCCTGTCGGGGCGCCCATCTGGTCATCGTGTCTGAGCCATTGGCCAGGATCGAGGAAACCTTCGCCGCTATCTCGGCTGACTTGGAACCGGGCGCGCTCGTCACCGACACGGTACGCCTGAAGGCTCCGGTGATGCGCTGGGCCGAGGAATTGCTTCCTCCCAGGGTCTCTTTTGTCGGTGGGCACCCAGTACCGAATCCGGCCGTCGTCGGCCTCGAACCGTTAGAGAGCCTGGACGACGCCAGCGCGGAGCTGCTGAAGGGCGGCCTGTATTGCTTCACACCTTCCCCAAGAGCCTCCAGTGCAGCGGTCGAGGCCTGCTCCTGGCTGGCTCATACGGTCGGGGCAGACCCCTTCTTCCTCGATGTCACCGAGCACGATGGCCTGCAGGCAGGCGTGGAAGGCCTGCCCGATTTGATCAGCATCGCGCTCTTGCGAGCCACGGTGGACACCCCTGGCTGGGAGGAGATGCGCAAGTTCGCTGGTTCTAGCTTTGCGGCCGCGACCGAGGGGGTCGACGAGGGATCCAACCAGCATCTATCTTTGCTTCTCAATCGCGAGAACATCGCCCGCCGCCTCGACGCACTTATGGAAGAATTGCGCTATCTGCGCATCGTCCTGAACGAGGCTGATGAGAGCGTGTTGGCCGAGATATCCTCAGAGGCTGCCCAGAGCCGGAAACGCTGGATGGCCAAGCGGCGGGAGGGAATGTGGGCCGAAGATAGAGAAGCTGGAACCCGCGACGTGCCCGGCGCTGGGGAACAGATGAGACGTATGCTGCTCGGGGATCTGGGATCCCGCAGGCGCGGGGCGAGGGATGAGTCTCGGGAAGCCTAGAGCTGTAGAACTCTTGGCACTCGAGTTGCCTTGGCCGAGTCATACCGTATCCTGATGGTCGCCCCCACATCCTTCTTCTTGGATTATGGCTGCCACGTCCGAATCCTGGAGGAGTCCCGAGCGCTGCAACGGATGGGGCATGAGGTGACCGTGCTAACCTACTACCTGGGACGCGATCTCCCTGACCTGGAGATCGTTCGGACGAGACCAACGCCCTGGCATGCCGAGTACGAGGTTGGCTCGTCCCTTCACAAGATCGCCTTTGATATCTTCTTGCTCTGGACGGGCCTGCGGCTGGTCCTCCGTCGGCCCTTCGACCTGATCCACGGGCATCTGCACGAGGGGGCCCTGATCGGCCATGTACTGAGCCGACTTGCGGGGTTGCCCCTCGTCGCTGATCTCCAGGGCAGTATGACCAGCGAGATGGTCGATCATCGTTTCCTCAACCCCGATGGACCGTGGTACCGTTGGGTGCGGCTTCTAGAGCGACGGATCAATCACTTGCCCGATGCCCTCGTAACCAGCACGCAGATGACTGCCATACTCCTGGAACAGGACTTCGGTTGCGCTAGTGGCCGGGTCTATCCAGTGCCAGACTCGGTCAGCTTGGATTTCTTCCGACCTGATGTGCTGGATCCATCTACGGCAGCGGAGCATCGAGCTGCACTCGGTATTCCCGTCGGCCGGCCCATCGTGGCCTATCTGGGCCTCCTGGCCGACTATCAGGGCACGTCGCATCTGCTGCGAGCGGCGCAGCTGCTCCAACAGCGGGGAGTTGATGCCCACTTCTTGATCATGGGTTTTCCCAACGTGGATCGCTACCGACAGATGGCCATCGAGTTGGGTATCAGCGATCGGATCACGTTCACCGGCAAAGTCCCCTACGAGCAGGCTCCGGCGAGCTTGGCGCTGAGTGATGTCGCGGTAGCTCCCAAGCTGTCCGCTACCGAAGGTGCCGGTAAGATACTGAACTACATGGCGATGGAGCTTCCGACTGTTGCTTTTGATACGCCCGTCAATCGGGAGTATCTGGGGTCGCTCGGCCTCTACGCCTCCCCCAGCGGCGATGCTGGTGCTCTCGCCGATACCATTGGGGCCCTCTTGACCACGCGGGACCGTGGTCGCCACATCGGGCGGAAGCTCCGCCAACGGGCCGGTCTCCACTATTCGTGGGATCGAGCCGGACGTCACCTTCTCAGGATCTATCGTACGGTCACAGGAGGGCCGTGAGGTAATCCCGGCAAGGGCAGTGGAGACCAGGAAGGAACTCGGTGTCTATGGCTACTCTTAATCGAGTCGGGGAGCTCTGGCAGTACCGTGGCCTCGTCCGCAATCTGGTGGTGCGCGATCTGAAGGTGCGCTATCGCGACTCTGCCTTGGGGATTATCTGGTCGTGGGTCAACCCGCTGCTGATGATGCTGGTTTTCACCGCGGTCTTCAACTTCCTCTTCATCCAGTCGGAACTGCGCAACTACCACGTCTTCCTGCTAAGTGCTCTTCTGCCCTGGCAGTTCTTCTCGGATTCCGTGATCCAGGCCACCGGCAGCATGGTCGGGAGCGCCCACTTGATCAAGAAGGTCTACTTCCCTCGCGAGGCGATACCGGTCTCCATCGTTCTGTCGAACCTGGTCAACTTCGTCATCGCCCTCCCGGTCTTCTTCGGATTGGCCCTCATATCTGGGGCTAATGTGTCGCCCTGGGTGCTGCTTCTTCCCATACCTATCCTGGTTCAAGTGATCTTCAGTCTCGGCATCTGTCTGATTCTGTCCACGCTTAACGTCTTCTACCGGGACACGGCCATCATCATGAGCGTGGTGATCCAGGCCTGGTTTTTCCTGACTCCCATCTTCTATCCGATCACCCATATAGGGGAGGAGATGATGATCTTGGGCGTCACCTTCAACGCCCGGCTTTGGCTCCGCCGTCTGAACCCCATGGCTTCGGTCATCGCGTCATACCGTGATCTGCTCTATTGGGGCACCTACACAGGCTTTGACTTCCTGCTGCGTACGGCTGTCACATCCCTAGTCGTGCTCGTGATTGGCTACCTTGTGTTCCTCCGCTACAGCCCGCGTTTCGGAGAGGAAGTATAGTTCCGCCAGCTCCGGACGTCGCCGCAGCCAGGCGCGCATCGTCTGGGACTGGGCGTGGACTCGGTCAGCCGTGTTGGCGAGTTGGGCAGGCTAGATGCAACCCTCCACCTTTGTCGGAGTTCTAGTCTTCTCACCGGCCCGGGCTTCAGAGCACCGGCCGGCTTTCACCTATCACTTGCCTGCAGAGCTCGACGGGCGTGTCGATATCGGTTCGTTGGTCGTTGTACCCTTCCGGCATCGCCAGCTCTACGGCATCGTCGTTGAGCTAAGCGGCCGCTCTCCTGTCCCCGAGACTCGACCTGTCCAGTCCCTCGTCGATGCCAGGCCCGTCCTTACGCGGGAACAGATCGCCCTGGCCCGCTGGATGCGTCAGGAGTACGTGGCTCCGCTGCACGAATGTCTGCAGGTAATGCTCCCTCCGGGCATGGTCGGGCACGCTGACCTCATGATAACCCTCAACGGATCGGTCCCGCATGACGCGGCAAAGACCGCCGCGCAAGTGGAGCTTCTGGCCCTGCTGCAGCGTCGGGGACCTCTTCGGGGCAGCCAGTTGGATGCGGCTCTGCCCGGTGTCGACTGGCGGGCAGCCTCCGAGCAACTCGCACAACGTGATGTTCTCAGCCGTGAATCCTTCCTCGCCCCGCCCGATGTGCAGCCCAAGCGGGTCGATACCGTGCGGCTGATCTCTGGTGTTGACGAAGCCGCGGCTCTGAAAGGTCTCCGCAGTGAAGTCTACCCTCTGATCTTGGATCTCCTGAGGACCGCGGACCGATCACTGGAGGTCCATCGCGTCTACGAGGAGACTGGTTGTGGACGGTATCACCTCCGTAAACTGCAGGAGCGCGGGCTCGTTGCCTTCGATAGCGAGGAGGTCTGGCGTGATCCATTGGCCGACGAGGTATTCGTACCGACTGCCCCTCCTCCTCTGACAACGGATCAACAGAAGGTCTGGGAGCCCATATCCCGGTCCATCTCCACCCTGACATCGGACGAGTTTCTCGTCCACGGGGTCACTGGCTCGGGCAAGACCGAGATATACCTACGTGCGGTCGCCCAGGTCCTGGATCAGGGTCGCAAGGCCATTATCCTTGTCCCGGAGATCTCCTTGACGCCTCAGACTGCAGCCAGGTTCGCGGGGCGGTTTCCCGAGCGGGTGGCGGTCCTTCACAGCGCGCTGACCGACGGAGAGCGCTATGACACCTGGCGCCGTGCTCGGGCCGGGCTCGTCGATGTCGTTGTTGGTCCGCGCTCAGCCTTGTTCGTCCCTTTGTACCCTCTCGGTTTGATTGTGCTGGACGAGGAGCATGATGACAGTTACAAACAGGAAGCTCCACGCCCGCGCTACCACGCCCGTGAGACAGCGCTTACGCTTGCTCACCTCAACGAGGCGACGCTAATCCTCGGCTCGGCCACCCCGAGCCTGGAGTCCTACTACCGCGCTAAGCGCGGTGGCTTTCGGCTCCACAGAATGCCGCGCCGCATCATGGCCCACACCCGCCGTCTGCAGGAGCTTCAGGCTCGCTACCACGTTCCGGCCCTACGCTACCGATCTCTACAGGACGAGGGGACGGAAGGCCAGTACCTCCCCCTGCCACCTGTCCGGATCGTCGATCTGCGGGCGGAACTGCGGGCCGGGAACCGCTCAATCTTCAGCCGCTCCCTGCAAGCGACGATGGACGAAGCCTTATCTGGTGGTGAACAGGTCATTCTCTTCCTCAACCGCCGCGGGAGTGCCACCTTCGTGCTGTGCCGGGACTGTGGTTCCGTGGTGCTCTGCCCCCACTGTGACGTGCCGCTGACCTACCACGACTCCCAAACTCGTCTGGTCTGCCACCACTGCAACCACCGTGAGCCTCAGCCGCGACAGTGCGCGCAGTGCGGGGGGAATCGCGTTCGCTACTTTGGGCTGGGGACTGAGGGGGTCGAAGGGGCTGTCCGGGCCCGATGGCCCGAGGCGCGCTTGCTCCGCTGGGATCGCGACACAGCTCACACCCACGAAGCCCACAGTAACATCCTCAACCGGTTTGCGAGCGGTGGGGCCGATGTCCTTGTCGGGACCCAGATGATCGCCAAGGGGCTGGACCTTCCATTGGTCACCGTGGTTGGGGTCATCTCCGCCGACACCCAGCTGAATCTTCCGGACTTCCGTTCTGCGGAGCGCACCTTCCAGTTGCTAGCCCAGGTGGCGGGCCGCGCCGGACGAGGGT
>SKLM01000082.1 GCA_007123205.1 Thermoflexales bacterium | reverse complement strand
TCCTGCAGACATGCACGGCTCAGCCGCTGTTGCTCCCCACCCCAGGCAACTCTCTGCAGACTGGTCGTCTCGAGCGATCCTCCCGGCGCAGCTGGGGGCGCCCAGGGTTCCATTCCTGGACAGGACGTTCCTGGAATGAAGTGACCCCCCAGGAGGCTGGCCCGGTCACGCACAGGGCGCCCCGAGTGAACGATCGTCGCCCGGATCATCGTCTCACCAGCAGGATCCTGCCACCGTGCAGGCGCCGTTCCCCTTGCATGGAAAAGGCGCTGCTAGTGCTGCCGATACCAGACGCGCACGTTCTCGCCAACGGTGAGCTTATAGACCCGCGATCGCCCCACTGGGCAGGAGGTCACCCCCGGCGTGCAACTCACCGGATTGCTCATCGACGATGATTCCGACTGCCCGGCCGAAGTTGGGCTGTGTCAAAGTCTCCGCAACCGGCTGAATCGGGTGGCCCATAGACTCCAATCGCTCGAGAAGGGCTGGATCCATCCTGGAGTCGATGAACACTTCGTCCAACTCTGTATGCAGACGAAGAACCTCCCAAGCCTCCTGCATGTCCATCCCGAAGTCCACCAGATGTACCATAGCGTGAAGACACGCTCCCAGGGTCCGTCTTCCCCCCGCACCGGACAGTGTGGCAAAGGGCTTGCCATCCTGAAACATGAGCACAACGGGTACAACCAGGAGTGGCCTCTTTCCAGGTGCCAGCGAATTGGCCTTCCCTGGCTCGGGATCGAAGCTCTCTATACCGTTGCCAAGCAAGATGCCGGTTGGAGGAATCGTCACCTTCGAGCCGAAAGCCAGGCCGAGGCTCGTGTGCACAGCGACCATGTTTCGTTCGCGGTCAACAGTGCAGATTCGCGTGGTATGACTGGTCCCCGGACTGTTATCTGGCCTGCGAGCCCTCCTGTCTCCGGGCAACCTGGCATCCGGCTCATAGAGCCAGGGATCACCAGGCTCCAGGTCGCAAGAAGCTCGTTTCTGCCTGATCGTCGCGGCTCTCTCCTGGGCGAATCGCTTGCTCCGAATGCCAGTAGAAGGGGTAGGCATGTAGTCGGGGTCCCCCATATGGGTCAGGCAGTCCATCCACGCTCGCCGCATGGCCTCGATCATCAGATGCCGGTAGGTTGGATGATCCGGTTCCAGAGAGGGAATGTCGAAGCACTCCAGGATATTCAGAGCTTCTACTAGAACCGGGCATCCGCCGCTGATGTACTCATATCCCCGGTACGTGTAACGCGGCTCCTGGTGCGTCCGGGGGAAACAGTCCGCGACGTCCTGGGCGGTGATAATCCCCCCGTGGGCAGTCATCTCTCTCTCGATGGCGGCCGGGATCTCGCCCTTGGTGATACCACTCACTCCCTCCTGGGCGATCCTACTCAATGTGCCTGCCAGGTCGCTCTGAACGAGCACGTCCCCCGGGGTGAAGAAGTTTCCTTCCCGTAGGGGCAGCCCATCGCGCAGGAAGCTCCTCGCTGTCTCCGGGTAACGTCGTAATTCGGCGAGGCTGGCTGCTGTGATACGCTCCAGACTGGAGTCTACGGGGATGCCCTCTGCTGCCAGGACAACCGCTGGGTGAACCAACTCGTCCCAGGGGAGTCGCCCGTGACGCTTGTGGGTCTCCCACATCGCCTGAACGGTGGCCGGTGTCTCGGCGCTCAGGTACCCTACGGACTGCGCGTTGTCTTTCACCTTCCGCCAGCCGAAGACCCCGGCAACACCTTCCTCCAACTCAAACATGTCATCGTGGACACCCTGGGGGAGTTTCGTCTGCCAGTCGATGATATCTTCTTCTCCCGTCTCGGCGCTGTGGACGGCCAGAAAGCCGTGTCCTCCGACACCGCACATGGCTGGCTCAGCAACAGCTGCCACGAACTGCGCTGCAACGGCTGCATCCACCGCATTCCCGCCTCGCTCCAGTGTTTCTACGCCCGCCTTGGCGGTCAGCTTGTGACCGGCCGCCACCACGCCCTCCTTGCACACAACTTGTGTGCTCTTCACCAGCAGCTCATTTCTCTTCATTATCCCTCCGCACTATACCCGACCAACGGTGTTCCCCCGAACTGGTGTCCAGCCATCCAGGGAAGGTCGGCCCCTTGATGGCAAACTTGCGGTTAAGCTACAGGAGTCTGACAACCCGGCGGCGAGCGGAGCCGATGCCTATCGTAGACCACTTCGACGTCGAAGCAGAGATCGCTGTGGCCTCATCGCGAGCAGGATAGGTACAACCCACGCGGCCACTCGCCCTTCAACTCCCGACAAAGCTCTCTATCCGCGCGTTGTCGAGGCAGGTGCCGACGCCAAGTGTGCTGACGGACGTTCGCCCAATCCGTCAGGTATAAGTGAGACCTGGGATAGACTCACCGCTCTCGCCCCCTCGGGGCTCAATCCCCGCCCTGGGCCGCCGGCGCCCGGCGCTTCTCGCGGCCGTAATCGTGCATCGTGTGGCACATCGCGACGATGTTCTCGAAGGGTGTGTCGGGCATGATACTGTTCGTGGGCGCGATGATCAAGCCGCCGTGGGGGCCGTCCAGGAGATCGATGATCCGCTTGATCTCCTCAGCGACCTGGCTGGCGTCCGAACCCAAACCCGGGTTTGTCTGGGGCAACAACGTCTGGACATCGACGCCTCCGGCGAAGCAGATCTGTCCGCCGAACGCCTCCCTCGCCTCGGTCAGGTCCATGGCGGAGGGCTGGAGCGGGTGCAGCACGTCGAAGCCGATGGAGATCAGGTCGGGTATGATGGGGCGGATGGATCCGCAGCTGTGAAACCAGGCGTCTACGCCCAGGTCGTGGATCGCTCGTACCATGCGCTGGTAGCAGGGGCCGAAGAACTGGCGCCAGTGATCGGGGCTGATCAGAAGCGAGGCCTGGGTGCCGAAGTCGTCCGCCAGAAGAACCGCGTCAGCGCCGTAGGCGGCGGCTCCAGCCGCCTGGGCCAGGAGTTCGTCCGCGACCGCGTCGCGCAGTGTGACGAGCTCCTCCGGGTGCTCATAGAGATCGAAGAGCAAGTTCTCCGTTCCGCGCAGGGCCCGCAGCCGCTCGAAGACGGCCAGCCACGTCGTGGCGACCAGATAACGGTCGGCACGCGCCTTTCGGACCTCCCGTACCCGGTTCAGCAGATCAACCCGCTCACCCAGGTCGGGCAGACCGTGTTCCAGGTACCAGGGAAGCCGCTCCCAGCCATCGCTTAGCGGGCTCTCCATACTGGCGGCTCCTACGGAAGCGCGTTCCCAGCTGCAGCCCCACTCATCGGTCCAGCCCGGCTCCATCTCATCAGCCGCTGGAAAGGTAGAGAGGACGGCAAACACGACGTCGTCGTGGAAGCCTGTTACCAACTCCTCAAGCTGGGCACCGTACTGCTGACGCGTCTCTGCTGCGAAGTAGTCGTACCAGGCCGGCACGTAGTCCGGATTCTGATGCGCGATGGCTCGGCGGACCTGCTCTCGCGGGGGTACCGGTGTCGGGTGATCGTTGGACACAGAGTCGACTCCTTTCGAGGCTGGCGGGCTGACCCTCGCTCCCGGGCGGATCGAGCGCAGCCCGGGAGGTGAGGGGCTCCCTATCCAGCCGGGCTCTCATCGGTCAGGTCAAGGGGATAGGCGCCGTACGCGGCCACCGCATCAGCCATAGCCCGGACATTCTCCGGCCGGGCGTAGGCCGGAATGCTGTTGGACGAGGAGATCATGTAGCCCGCACCCGGGCCGGCGGTAGCGATGCACGCTCTCACCTCCTCCGCCACCTCCTCGGGCGTGCCGGCGCTTAGGGTGTTCACCGATACGTTGCCCACGATGCAGAGTTTCTCTCCATAGCGAGCCTTGACGGTGGCCAGGTCCATCGCTCCGGGCTCGATGGGATGGAGGCCGTCCATGCCCAGGGTAAGCAGGTCGTCCATGAGTGGCATCAGATCTCCATCGCTATGGAAGATCCAGGGGGTGGTGATGGCCTCCACAGACCGCTGGAAGGCGGGCATGAAGAACTCCCTGAACACGGCCGGGGAGCAGAAGGGACCGGTATTGTAGGCCACGTCGTCGAAGCTCCACAGGAAATCGAACCCCATATCGATCAATCGCTCGGTGACGATGATCTGCCAATCGACGTATCGCCGGAGTATCTCGTGCACCAGGTTCGGGTCATCGGCCAGGGCGAAGGCGAATCCGTCGAGACCCATACTCACCAGGGCCGGTGCCACACCGAGCTTGATCGCCGCGGCGGCTGCGTGCGCACCCTTCGCCTCGAGAACACGGTGGGCCCCTTCGTATAGGGATGGATCCCGCGGATCCGGGAAGACCATGGACTCGAGATCGGCCCGGGTCCGGATCCGCCCCTGGGTGATGTATGACTGTCCCTCGCTGCTGGTCTCCTCATCGGCGAAGTAGGGAGGGAAGAGGATGGCCACGACCACGTCACGGCCCAAGAGGCGCGAGATCTCGTGCTCCGGCAGGTCCCGATCGCTCCCCGCCAGGGCGCGGGCGACGTTTAGAGCGATGGATCCTTCGCAGAAGGGAACCCGGTCCGGCTGTTCGCCGGCCAGGGCACACATGACACGTTCTCGAGAGTTCATCAGTTCACCTCACAGCGAGAGAGGATACTGCCCGTACTTGCGGGTCGCCGAAACCATCGCCTTGAAGTTCTCCAGCTTGACGAAGTGCGCCACGGTGTTGCTGGAGCCGACGGCGTAGCCGCCGCCC
This sequence comes from Thermoflexales bacterium, assembly GCA_007123205.1. GTDB lineage: Bacteria > Chloroflexota > Anaerolineae > B4-G1 > B4-G1 > SKLM01. Next base: position 7,820 of record SKLM01000082.1, on the reverse strand, counting down.
GGCGCCAGGGTCCGGATACGTCTCATGACGTCTGCCTCCACATCGGCCGGTGTCCCCTGGGTGAGAATCTCCCCGATCTCGATATTCCCCAGCAGGCAGAGGCGGTCTCCATACGACTCTTTGATCTCGCGGCTGTCCATGGCTTTCGGCTCCAGGGGATGGATGGCGTTGAAGCCGCAGGCGATGAGATCCGGCAGGATCTGGCGCAAGTCCCCGTCGGAATGGATGACGAAGGGCAGGTCGTGCTCCCGGCAGATGGCCCCCATCTCCTCCAGGTACGGAAAGAGATGGCGCCGCAGGATATCCGGGTGGACGATGGTGCCCGACGCGTAAGCCAGGTCATCGCCATACCACATAGCACCGATCTGGTCCATCTCGACGATCCGGCGGAAGACCGCCAGTTGAGTCTCGCCGACCCGCCGGAACATCGCCTCCACCAGTTCGGACTGATCCCCCAGGGCGTAGCAGAACGTGTCGAAACCCATGACGCGCCATACCCGGGTGAAGATGCCGCCAACGCCGGAGATGATCTGCATACCGGGATAGAGACTCTCGGCGCACTCCACCAGGTTGCTGTAGTCGATGGTCTCGGGATCGGGCCAGGGATAGGTCTCGAACTCAGCCCACTCACTGATCAGGCTGGCCTCGTCCTCGTCCCACTTGCTGAGCTGCATGTCTCCCGCGTAGATACGATCCTGGTCGGCGTGGCCGTCTCCGACCATTCGATACTCGTAGTTGGCTCGCAGGTAGATGTAGTCGTACCCGGCTCGATACCAGAACTCCACGTCGTCCTTCACCGACCGGATGGGGTGTCCCAGGAAGGCCTCTTTGATCTGCCAGTCGATGTGGAGCTCCGCATTCGGTACCCGGTCTGGCTCGCCCTCGAGCAGGAGCACGGTGCGCAGGCGCTCGAAATCAGGCTGCAAGACGACAAATCCTTCATCCATGATGGGCACGCTCCTTAGCTTCGGGTCAGGGCAACAGCCCCAGCCTATCTACTGCGCGGTGTAGTTGCCGTTCCGCCTCTGCGCTCAAGGGCTGCAGCGGCATTCGGGGCGGCCCGCAGTCGACCCCGGACCAGGCGGTGACCCGCTTGACCGCCGGGATGACGCCGAAGGGCAGCAGACAGAGGATGAAGCGATCGACCTGATACTGGAGTTCCTGGGCGCGGCTCATATCGCCGGCGCACCACGCTTCGTATAGGCCGACGAAGAGGTCGGGGAAGCAGTTGTAGGCCGTGCCGATGCCGCCGTGCCCGCCCATGACCAGGAAGGGGAGCAGCATCTCGTCGGGCCCGGAGAAGAGGTTCAGCTCGCCATCGCAGTTCTCCACCAGCTTTCGGAAGTCCAATTGGTTGGACGAGGTATACTTCACGCCCTGGATGATATCCTCCCGGAACAACCGCTCCAGGAGCCCAGAACCGAGATTGACGTTGGTCAGAGCCGGGATATTGTAGGCATACAGGGGAAGATCGGCGGCGCGGGCAATTTCGCGGTAGTGGCCGAGGATCTCCGCCTCGCCCAGCGGGTAATAGAAGGGCGGTATGGAGGCCACGGCATCGGCGCCGGCCTCGCGAGCGTGGCGGGCCAGGCGAGCAGACGTGGAGGTCGCCAGCGCGCCCACGTGGACGATGATGGGCACACGTCCGTTGACCCTGGCCGCTACGGTCTCCGCTACGGCTCGGCGCTCGTCCTCACTGAGCAGCAACCCCTCCCCGGCGCTGCCGCAGAGGTAGAGGCCGTCCACTCCTGCTTCCAGGACGAACTCCGTAAGGTCCTCCAGTGCGGGCAGGTTCAACCCGCCGTCCGGGGCGAAGGGGGTCAACAAGGCCGGGATAATGCCAGAAAACAAGATATCGTCTCCTCTATGAATCGATAGGCCCGGCGATCACGGCGAGCGTCGGACCATGGTTCGTCGCCCCAGGGTCGGGGTCCGGGGCATCCGACCGTAGTAGGGGCGTAGCGATGCGGATACTTGTGCGCTGAATGGGTGGGATGGCGATCCAGCCAGCTGATAGGGACCGCCGTACTCCCAGCCGCCGCCTCACGGCCATCTGGTGTGGCGCGCCCACACGGGTCAGGAGCTCACTGGCGAGGGTCAGGCGTTCCCTGGCGCTCACGCGTCGAGGTCCCAGCGGGTGGCCGCGATATGGCGGACGTCGTCCTCTCCGTGGATGTAGTAGACGGTCAACAGGGTGCCGTCCGGGAGCTCTGCAGTGGAGGGGTAACCCACGTCTCTTGAGCCGCCATCATCCCGGAGGATCATCTCGCGCTCGATATCCCAGGTCTGGCCTCCGTCCTCACTGATGCACGCCCTGACTCCGAAGGGCGGGCGGCGGTAGCCGTACGAACAGACCAGGCGGCCGTCCGACAGGGTCAAGACGTGGGCCGGATGACCCCACATCGGCGTGCGGTGGAGATCAGTCCAGGTACGCCCCTGGTCGTGAGACGTGGTCTGATACAGATATTGGTAGTCTCCCGGCTCGCCGCAGCGCAGAATCGCCAGCAGACGGCCGTCAGCGGTTCGCGTCAGGGCCGGCTCCTCGAAGCTCAATCTACCCGCGGGGTCGCGGGCCACCAGGGCGGATTGTCCCCAGGTCTCGCCTCCGTCGGGGGAGCGAACGGCGTACGCGCGGCAGACCGAGCGGCCAGGGTCCGCGCCGTAGATGCCCATCAGGAGCGTGCCGTCGTCCAGTTCCAACACCGGATCCGACGTGCCTGCTCGGGGCAGGGGGAAACTGTCGACGGGTAGCGGATCGACCTCCCAGCTTTCCCCTTCGTCGTAGGACCGGATGACCCAGGGACCCTCCACGTCCGACCAGCTGCCGTCGTACTGCTGCCGAGCGGGATAGAACAGCCGGTGCTTCTCGTCGGCAGGGACGACCCGCCATTGGAAGAAGTTGATGACCAGCACCCCGTCTCTTAGCTCCTGAATGGAGGGATCCTGCTCCCCGCACTCACGGTCGAAGGGAGGGAAGACCTCGGCCTCCTGCCACGTCGCCCCGCCGTCTGTGGAGCGGGCGAGAGCTATGCGGGCACCCTTGTCGACGTGGTCGTACTTGCCGCGCCGCAGGGCCTCCAGGCTGAAGCCCCCAGCCCGACGGAAAGTGACCAGGAGATCTCCCTGGCGACGTCGAACGATGTCCGGGAAGCAGCTGTAGGCCCCCTCGTTCTTGTATACGATACTGTGCATCATGTTCCCCCTATCTCGGCCAGGGCGGGCCAGAGACCCAACGCCTCCACCGAGTCAGCGCGGTATAGCCCCACGACGTCGGCTCCGGCCCCCCGGGCTGCGGCCGCAGCTTCCCGGAGCGCGGCGATATCGCGGAATCCTGTCTCCCACCAGCAATTCAGCTGCGATATGAGCTGCACCTGAGGTCCCACCCGCTCGCGGGCCGCACGGACGCGCGAGGCGATCTCCCCGGGGTCGCGCGCGCGATGGCGCAGAACCAGGCTATCGATCAGATTCTCACCCGCCCATCGGTCCCACTCATAGGACCACGCGCGGCCTGCCTCGAGGTCGTCGGTCACGGCGGTGGAGAGCCCTGTCTCAGCCGACAGAGCCTCTCTGGTCTGGCGGACGAAATGCGTGACGGAGGTCGCATACGGGGCGTCGGCCTCCGCGCCGTGTGGCCTGGCTGGGCCTGAGCCGCACAGCCATTCCAGTTCGAGGCCGTCCAACCCCTGCTCCTGCGTCAAGCGAGAGAGGGTGTCGACCAGGTGGCGACGCACCTCAGGGAAGTGGAGGCTCAGGACGACGTATCCGTCGCGGCTCAGAGCGTCTCGCCCTTGAGGGTCTCGTGTCCACCACCCGGGATGCTGGTTGGCGAAATCCGAGAGAAAGAGCTGGGGCAGTTTCTCCTGCAGGGGCGAATGGGGGTTCGGCTGCAGGGCGCCCTGGTAGTCTGGGGAGGTGTATCCCACCACGCTGATCCCGCGAGCGTGGGCGCCCTCAACCAGCTCTCGGAACGGATCCCATCCCGACAGAGGGTAGAGGTGGAAGGACGCCAACGCGCCCTCGGGCGCGAAGGGTCGTTCGCCCATCTCCAGACGGAAGACCGTGGGATGGTTCAGGTGGAAGAAACCGAAGTAGAAGCGTAGCGACCCTACGCCCAGGTCGGCACACCGGTCCAGGAAGCCCCTCACATCGGCCGCCTGGTCCGGCCGCGGGTAGTAGGTAAGGCCGCCCAGCCCGCACCACAGTGTACTCATAACTCGAAGACGCTGCGGTTCAGTTCGACTGCATGCGGGGATCGAAGGCATCCCGCAGTCCGTCGCCCACGAAGTTGACCGCCAGCACGGTAAGGCCGATCATGATGCCCGGCGGTATCCAGAGCCACGGCATCTCGGCCAGTATGGAGAGCTTCTGCGCTTCGGTCAGCATCTGCCCCCAACTGGGTTGGGGCGGCGGCACCCCCAGGCCCAAGAAGCTCAGGCTGGCCTCGGTGAGAATCGTGCCCGCCATGCCAAAGGTCGTGGCTACGGTAATCGGACCGATGCAGTTGGGAAGCAGGTGTCGCCAGATGATACGACCGCCGCCAGCTCCCAATGCCCGGGCAGCGGTCACGAACTCCTGCTCGCGGAGACTGAGGAACTGACCCCGGACCAGGCGGCAGATGCCCGGCCAGGCGATGAGCCCGATGACGGCCATGATGTTGTAGAGGCTCTGACCGACCATGGCCACCACGGTGATGATGATGATGAGGAGGGGGAAGCACATCACGGTGTCGGTGATACGCATGATGGTGCTGTCGACGGCGCCACCGTAGTAGCCTGCGACGGCCCCCAGGGTGGTGCCGACCACCGCAGCGATGGATACGGCCACGAAACCTACGGATAGCGAGACCCGGCTGGCGTAGACCAGGCGGGCCCAGACGTCCCGCCCCAGCGCATCGGTCCCCAGGATGTGCTCGCTGCTGGGTGGTGCCTTCAGCGCTGAGTAGTCCTGATACATGGGGTCTTTCCGGGCGATGACCGGTGCGAAGACGGCGACCAGGATCAGGATCAAGACCACAACCGTCCCGATCACGGCCAACCGATGGCGTAGAAACTGGCGGCGGGAGCGCCTCCGGGGGCGCGGAGCCTCTGCGGCATCTGTCAGCTTCATCTCAGTCATAGCGCACCCGGGGGTCTACGAAAGCGTAGACGATATCGGTCAGCAGGTTGGCGAACAGGATCAGGATCGCCGACACCAGGTTCAGCCCCATCAACACCATATAGTCGGAGTTGTGAACGGCCCAGATGTTCAAGGTCCCGATGCCCGGCCAGTGGAAGATCTGCTCGATGATGATGGACCCTCCGAACAGGGCGGGGAGTCTCAGTCCGATGATGGTGATGACGGGGATGAGAGCGTTGGGTAGCCCGTGACGCAGGACAACCAGCAGCTCGCGCACGCCCTTGGCCCGGGCGACGGTCAGATATTCCTGGCCCAGCACCTCCAGCACCGATGAACGAGTGTAGCGGACCAGGTCCGCCGCCATAGTGACGGCCAGCACACTGACCGGCATAATCATGTGTCTCAGCCTGTCCCAGAGGGAAGGGGGTGCCCCCAGCGTCTGCATGCCGGAGGTGGGCAGCAGCTGAAGGTTAAGGGCCAGGATATAGATCAAGCCCAGGGCCAGGAAGAAGCCGGGGATGCTAACCGCGCCGAAGGAGAGGAAGGTGAACAACGAGTCGATCCAGGAGTACTGCTTCACGGCCGAGATGATCCCGATACTGACCCCGGCGACGACAGCCAGGGCCAGGGCCGAGACGGTCAGCTGCAGTGTGGACTCGATGCGGCGACCGATCAGCTCAGTCACCGGCGAGCGACGGACCAACGAATAGCCGAGATCGCCGCGCACCATACGGCCAAGCCAGGCGGCATACTGGAGCGGCAGCGGCATATCGAGCCCCAGTCTTGAGCGCTCCTGGGCGATGGCCTCGGCGCTCAACGTCCCCAGGGTCGGATCGATCATCCCTGTGACCGGGTCGCCGGGGGCCAGATGGATTAAGCTGAAGATGATGACGGTGATGCCCAAGAGGAGCGGGATAGTGATCAGGATCCGCTTGAGTATGTAGGTGGTCATAGCTGCCTTTCAGCGATGGGCATGGTGTGGCGGGCGATGAGCCCGCCACACCAGACGACGGCTACGGCGAGTGCTACCGCAGGAACCACTCCTCGATGTTCCAGGTCAGGTAACCCGGATCGGAGCTCGGGTTGACGCCGCCAACGCCCGTGTTGACGCCGAAGAAGCGATCCGCGGTGTAGAAGAAGAGGCTGGGCAGCTCTTCGTTGAGCAGAGCGCTAGCCTCCCAGTAGATGGCCTGGCGCTCATCCGGATCGCTGGTGGCGACCCCCTGGGCCATCAACTCGTCGAACTCGGGGTTGCAGTATCCGATCACCAACTCCGCCCAACCGGCGGTGCAGTTGTAGTACAGGGAGCTGACGCTGGGGTCGGCTCCGAAGCGACCACCGGCGTTGTAGATCAGGTCACCCTCGCCGTCGATGGCCGCGCTCAGGAAGGCGGCGCTGGTCACCAGCTTGATGTCCAGCCGGATGCCTGCCTCGCCCAGTTGCTGCTGGAGCACCTCGCCGAGCTGGCGGGTCGCCTCACCCGTGCCAGCCAGATAGACCAGCGTGATGGGGGAGCCTTCCCAGAGAGCCCGGTCGTTGTCGTCGAACGTGACTCCGGCCTCCTCCATCAGGGATCGGGCCATATCCAGGTCACGATCGTAGGTGTTCAGATCCGGGTTGACGGCCCAGTCGGGGCCGAAGATGGGGCTGTAGATGGGCGTGGCGTCTCCCCCGGTCATCACCTGGATCACTGCGTTGGTGTCGACCGCATAGGCCATGGCCTGGCGGAAACGGACGTCCTGGAGATAGGGTTTGGTCTCCACCGGGATATTGTATCCCTTGCCGCCCTCGTCCACGGGCAGGTTGAGCTGTCGGATCTGTTCCTCACTGCGGAAGTCGACGTGCGTGACCAGGTAACCGATCCCCTGAGCGGTGAGCACGTCGATGTGCGGCATGGCGCGGAACCGCTCGACCTCATCAGGCGTGAGCTCAGCCACATCGACTTCGCCGGCCTCCAGCTGCGCGAGAAGCGTAGCGGTGGACTCGAAGAGCTTGACGTAGATCTCGTCGATCATGGGCTGCGTCTCGCCCCAGTAGTCCTCCCGCAGCCGGAGGTGGATGTACTGCTCGGGCTCGAAGGCCACGAACTCATAGGGGCCAGAGGTGACCGTGGGAGCGTCGACGTATGGGTGCTGTTCAATCTCCGCCGGGGTCACGTCCCCCAGGATGTGCTGAGGGAGGATCCCCAGGTAGGTGTTGTAGAGGAAGGAGGCGTTAGGCGCGGATAGGACGAAGCGGACTGTGTGATCATCAACGATCTCGATCCCCGAGATCCCATCCGCCTCGCCGTCGCGGTAGGCGGCGACGCCCTCAACGCCGGCCATAGCCGTAACCCAGACCGATCCGCCGATGTCGGGATGGACGGCGAGCTCGTAGGTGAAGAGGACATCCTGTGCGGTCAGCGGTTCGCCGTCGCTCCAGGTGGCCTCCTCGGGCAGGTAAAAAACGTACTCCGTGGCGTCCTCGTTGACCTCGATGTCGACAGCCAGCTGGGGCACCGGCTGGACCTGGTCGTCGAACCAGGTGAGCGCTGGCAGGATCAACGGGAAGGTGACAAACTGCGGGTTGGACGTCATCCAGATCGGGTTGTAGTGTCTCCCGGTCATACCGCCCGCTCCGATGAAGACGGGCCCTTCTACCTTGACTGGCGGCGGCTCCGGGGTGGGCGTAACGATCTGTTCCACCGGCACTTCGACCTCCACCTC
>SKLM01000054.1 GCA_007123205.1 Thermoflexales bacterium | reverse complement strand
TGTATCATTACGTGTCCGAGCTTCCGCCGGACGCCGATGTCTATCGCCGAGACCTGACGGTCTCGCCCGAGGCGTTTGGCGCTCAGCTGCGGTATCTGGATGAGGCCGGCTACCGCCCGATCACTCTGACGGATGTGTATCTGGCTTTGACAGAGGGGTATCCGTTACCGGAGAAGCCGGTGGTGCTTACCTTTGACGACGGCTACCGCGATGCCTACGAAGTCGTCTTTCCCAAGCTGCTCGAGTACGGCTTCCCAGCTACCTTCTTCGTGCTGGCGACGCCGGCGCATTACGAGAGCGAGGCGTACATGAGCTGGGGGCAGGTGCGGGAGATGTCCGAGGCCGGGATGTCCATCCAGGCCCACGGCCGAGACCATGTGGATCTCCGCGGGCGATCCTACGAATTCCTCGTCTTTCAGGTCCTGGGCATCACGGAAGCGATTGAGCATCACACGGGGCGAGTGCCGCGGTTCTTCTGCTACCCCGGAGGGCGGCGAGATGCCGATGTCATCGCGGTCCTGGAATCAGCTAATTACTGGGGTTCGGTCACGACCGAATGGGGACGCACGTATACCCGGGAGAATCTCTTTGAGATGCCGCGGCTGCGGATTCGGGGCGGCGACAGCCTGGCCGTCTTCATCGCCAAACTGGAGGGTGAACCCTAGCCCAGGGCCAGTTCAGCAGCCCGGGACGCCGTAGCTTGCGGCCCTTCGCGAGCTCAGCGATCTGACTCGTCTGCAGGCTTGGACGAAGATGATCGCTGTCTTCGGGGCTGAGGGTTTCCGTGGCCGGCGAACGTGGAGCGCGGCCAGGGGCTGGTCCCAGGCCGGACAACGGGGCCGGTCCCAGCGACGACCAGGATGGTGATCAGCGTCGGTGACCCCACGGATGGCTCGCTGCTGCTGGCCTCGGCGGAAGGAATGGTACCGGCAGGGCCGTGAACGCCGGAGCGGCCGCGATCTGTCTGGGCGACCCCACCCTTCGTTAGGCTAATCGATGGTGCCTTCCAAGACCAGACGGATGGTACCCACGCCGGCTAGGATGTCGATGTCCAGTTCCGTCTCTGTCTGACCAAAACGATCGTTGGTGTAGGTGCTGCCCATCTGTCTCAGCCCGTACGCATCCACATTGGCCACGCCCTTTCGAACCCCCACCTGCACACCCGCGTACTCCGGCAGACGCAGGGCAAGCGCTCCGGCTCCAGCCCTGACCTCGATCTCGGCCGATCGAGCCCATGCGCCGGTGAGATCGATGGACACGTCGCCGACGGCTTAGCTGCGCACGCTTCGCCACCCTGAATCCTCATGGTGCCGGGACCGGCGTTGCCGAGTCCCATCAGGTCGAGTTTCGAGGCTCCTGCATCGAGCGTGAGATGCTCCATAGCAGTCTGCTTCCGTTCGTCGAAGCGTAACACAGAGCTCCCGGCCCGAAGGCTCAGGTCCAGGGCCGCGATCTGCAGACCGGTGAGGTCCAGCTTGCTTTCTCCAGCACCGGCTCGCACGTTCAAGTCCAAGCGTGTGCAGCTAAGCCGGGTACCAGGGGTGACACCTCCAGCTCCCAGCGGTTTTGCACGTTCCCGCTGGGTATACCCCACCTGCCCTCGTCGCCACCCTGGCGGATCGTCACGGTGTTTCCCTGGTGTTCGATCTCCGGGGCCCACGCGCGGACGTTGTACCGGAAGGTGCTGGACATCAGATAGTCCGGCTCTCCGGTGCTGAGATGGAGTCGACCGACCCTGGTCGGGTTGGGAGGGAAAACCAAGCTGACGGCCAGTATGGGCTCCCCCCTCACCCTGGCCCTCTCCCCTGGGGGAGAGGGAAAGCAAGGGGGCTGGGCGGAATGGAGCAGTCGGGGCTCTCCCGTTCTGATGGGCAGGTCAAGGTGGAAAAGATGGTTGACCAGGAAAGGGGCGAGGTTGGTACCATTTGCACGCAGCGGGCCTCCGTGTATACTAAGCGAGCAGGCTCGAGGTGAGGTCCGATACAGCCTGACACGGCAGATGGCTGCACAAGTCATTGGGGTCCAGGCGTCACGTCGGGCTCGGCCGCCCGAGTCGTGCCCGGGGTGACGGCCCTCCGGGGTGGCGGACCACGGGCGAAACTCCCAGGTGGGGAGGGTGCCGTTCTAGGAGGGGACGCCCGCACGGTCGCTCAGCCTGGGGAGGATCTATGATAGGTCTCTGTGAACCCCAGACAGATCGCGTCAACCGCGGTTCCGGCATTTGGTCGCTCTGCATTCGCCGAGAGCCGTCAAGGAGATAGAGGATGTGGCACGTCTACTACTCCCCCACCAGCGTTGAGGATGTTCTGCGGCTTCTGGGGGAGCACGGCCCCGATGCCCGCATCATCGCGGGCGGGACTGATCTGATCGTCGAGTTGCAGCGCGGTGTCCGGCAGGCCCGGGTGTTGATCGATATCACTCGGATCGGGGGCCTGAACCAGGTGCGCCTGGAAGACGACGGGCTTCACGTGGGCCCGATGGTGACTCACAACCAGGCGCTGACCTCGGACATGTTGATGAAGCACGGGTACCCGCTGGTGCTGGCATGCTGGCGCGTGGGCACACCGCAGCTACGCAATCGCGGGACGATCGTCGGAAACCTGGTCACGGGTTCGCCAGCCAACGATACCATCTGTGCACTTCTGGCCCTAGACGCTCGACTGACGCTGTGCCGTTCGGACGGCGAACGGACGCTGCCCCTGGCAGATTTCTACCGCGGGGTCCGGGAGACGGCGCTGGGCTCCGACGAGATGGTGACGGACGTTGTGTTCCCCCCCATGGAGGAGAATCAGCGCGGCGCGTTCAGCAAGCTGGCTCTCCGACGTGTGCACGCAATCTCCGTGGTCAACGCGGCGGCGGTGCTCACGTTCGATGCCGAAGTGGTGACCCGGGCGCGCATCGCGCTGGGAAGCGTGAGCCCCACGGTCACTCGGGCGAGCGAGGCCGAGAGCTCGCTGCTGGGTAGGGAGATGGATCACGGCGTGATCGAGACCGCGGCCGAGCTGGCCGCCGAGGCCACATCGTGTATCGACGACATCCGAGCCGGAGCTGGCTATCGTCAGCAAGTCGTAAAGGTCCTGGTTCGACGGCTGCTCTCCGCCCTACGTGAGGGTGATGAGCGTCAGGAGTTTCCCGACGCGCTGCCCATGCTGTGGGGTGGCACGCGGGGGTCTTCGCCCCGTCTGGCTGGCAAGACGATCTGTCACCGCCACAAAGGACTCGAGCCGATTGAGTGCACGGTCAATGGCGAGAATGTGGTCGTCCAGGGAGCCAACAACAAGACGCTCCTTGATATGCTGCGAGAGGATGTGGGCCTGACCGGTGCCAAAGAGGGCTGCGGCGAAGGTGAATGTGGTGCCTGCACCGTCTGGATGGACGGTATTTCCATCTTAGCCTGCCTCACTCCAGCGCCGCGTGCCCACGGCTCCCGTGTCATCACGATTGAGGGGCTGGCAGAGGGCGA
>SKLM01000099.1 GCA_007123205.1 Thermoflexales bacterium | reverse complement strand
TGGCTCTCAGGGCCTCCAGGGCCCCCTGCTGGACGGCCGGGTCGCCATCGCCCAGAGCCCCGATCAGCACCGGCACGGCCTCCATGGCCTGGGGACCGATGACGCGCAGCACCTCGGCCACCGTGGCCTGCACCGCCGGGTCCGGGTCGCTCATGGCCTCGACCAGCAGCGGGAGCGCGGAGCGGATCTGGGGGGCCAGTGTACGCACGGCCTCTGCTACGGCGTCCCGCACCTCGGGGTTGGGATCCGACAGAGCCGCCATCAATGCCGGCAGCGCCTGCTCCGCCTGCGGGCCCATGGCAGCCAACTGCTCCGCCGCGGCGCGCCGGGCCTCTTCGTCCCCCTCGACCAACGCCCGCACCATTTGCTCGACCTGCTCCAAGGTGATGCTTGGCGTGGGCGAAGGGGGAGGCGGCGGCAAGGGCGTGGCGGTGGGTGTACTCGTCGGCCGCAGAGTGGCCGTCGGCACCGGCGTATCGCTGGGCTCGACGAGCATCACCGGCGTATTGGTGGCGTCGGGCTCCGGCGTCGCCGTGGGCGCCGGAGCCGTCGGCTCAGGTTCTGCGCCCCCGCAGGAAAGGAGCAGAATGGTGACCAAAACCAGCAAAAGTGCCGTCTTCATGGGACTTCTCCTCTCCAACTTGAACAGCCCGACCCAGACCGCGTCGCCCACAGGACGTCAGCGCAACGCGGCGCGGCCCCGACGGACGGCGCGTCATCCATCCGCATCCGATCCGCCTGGCGTGTCGACGGGCGACACGTCGATGGCAACGGGAGTCAGTGTAGGCGCGACGATGGCCGGCGGGGTGTTAGTCGGCGCAACCTGGACCTCCAACGTCCGCCGATCGCTGTCCACGATCATCCGATCCCCACCCCAGACCTCGACCCACCACTCGTACGCTCCGGGCTCCAGGGCCACAAGACACGACTCCTGATCCAGTCGGCAGAGGGTCTCGAACCCGGGACGGTTGGTATGGACCACGAAGCTGAACAACTGGGGGAGCGTGCCGATGAAGCTCCAGCGAAAGTTGACCTGCTGCCCCGACGCGACGGTGGCTCCGTCGGGCGGCTCGAGAAGGTTGAACCCCACGCGGGGCGTGGCGGTGGCCTCGTCGCTGACCCGCGGGGTCGCCGTTGGCACCAGCGAGGCCACCGGTTCTGTAGCACTAGCCGTCGCGGTCGGTATCGGGGTGGGCGTCTCCCCCGTCGGAACCAGGCCCGGGACGAAGAAGAAGATTCCGGCCGCCACGCCGGCCAGGATGAGCACGATCCCCACCACTAGCAGCAACAGCATCCCCCGGGACAGCCCCTGCTGCGACGCCGCGGACAGCGCGGCAGCCCCCTTCCCCTCCTGGGCGTCCGCGGCCGCCTGCTGCGCCTCCACACTCCTCTGCTGTTGGTCTCCAGCTCCTTGCTGTGACGCTGCAGGCACGTCCTGCGCCGCCGCGGACAGATCGGGGGCGGTTGAAGGCAACTGGTGCGATGCGGCAGCCAACTGCTGGGTTGTGGCAGCGGCATTGAGCCTGGCAGGCGCGGAATCCGAGGCGGGCGCTGCCTGCACCACCAGGGCACTGATGTTGTCGCTCCCACCCCGCTCCTTGGCCAGGGCGATGAGCATATCCACGGCCTCCTGAGGCGTCGACTGCCGCAGGATCCCCTCGATCTCGTGATCCGGCACGTACTCGGACAGCCCGTCGCTGCACAGCAGGAGTACGTCGCCGGGGCTGAGCTTCCCGCCGTAGGTGTCCACGTCGACCTCCGGTTTGGGGCCCAGGGCCCGGGTGACCACGTTCCGCCGGGGGTGCGCGCGGGCCTCCTCTCGGGTGAGAAGGCCGGCGCGGATCTGTTCCTCGACGAAGGAGTGATCCCGCGTGACCTGTCGCAGGCTGCCGTTGCGGAGCAGATAGGCCCGGCTGTCGCCGACGTTGGCGAGCACGAGCTCGGGCCCGCGGGCCACGGCCGCTACCGCCGTGGTGCCCATCCCCACCTGGGCGATGGACTCCTGAGCGCGTTCGTAGATCAGGGCGTTGGCGTTCTGGATGGCGCGGACGAGGGCCGGGGCCACCTGGGGGTCGGGATCGCGGTAGTACTCGTGGGAGATGGTCTGCACCGCGGTCTCGCTGGCCACCTCCCCGGCCTGATGCCCCCCCATGCCGTCGGCAACGACGAACAACAGCCCCTTCCGCCGTCGCTGTTCAGGGTCAGGCGGATTGTAGGCCTGGACGAAATCCTCGTTGTGCTCGCGTTGGCAGCCGACGTCGGTGCCCTTGGCGAAGATCAGGCGAATCGATTCGGGTGGTGCGTTATTGGTGCCCATAGTGTGTTCCTTGCGGCAGAGTGGGAAGCGCGGCGCTCAGCTGTACGAGGCTTCCCAGCTCTATGGTGTCCAGAGCTCAGAGGCGCGTCAGGAGCGGTGAAGCCACCTGGTTCCTGCCGGACTATCGTCGATCCACGCGCATCCTGTACGCCCCGCTTGTGGTTCCCGGACCCCGGTTGACCATAACGAAGTAGCTCTTGGCGGTGCTCAGCGCGCAATCGACGTGTTTCGGGGCATCGCCCGGGGTACCGATGTGACAGGCCAGCGGATAGCCAGCGGCGTTCTCGTAGATCATCGCATCCCAGTTCGTGCCGGAGGGCAGGTCGAAGAGCCGCAATCGTACGTTGCGCGCTCCTCGCAGATCGAGGGCATAATAGTCCCGCTGATCCAGAGCGCTGAAGGAGCTGCTACAGGTGGCATCCACCGTGGTGAAACCGGGGTTCTCCAGCGAGTCCGGTTCCCTGGGAACACACCTAGGTCCGGGGTCTACCGGGATCTGTCGCTGGAGGACGGGCAGATAGACAGCGGCGTCGCCCGGATCGTAGCAGAGCGTCACCTGGACATCGTCGAGCCAGATCCACTGATACGGTGCTTGCTGGTCACTCATGTGATCGAAGACGAAAGCAAGGGGCTTGCCCGAGGCAATAGCCAGCTGCATCGGGTTGTCCTGCAAAGTTAGATGCCACCATCGGCTGTCCCACCCAGCCGGGCTGTCACCGATGGTAGCCCACGCCACCAGCTCATCCAGGTATCCCTCTGGCGTCAACGTCCAGAGATTTGACCAAGCGTAATCGTTAGCGTTCGCGTCCTGGTACAATCTGCTGTAATCGAATCGGAGGTAGGTCAGGTTCGGGAATCCCCAGAACCCTTGCCCAAAAGCATCGTAGTCCTTTTCTGAAAAGGGGTCGATGTAGGTATCTATGTGGGGAGGCTCATCCACCATGACCAGAGAGTGGCGCGGAGACACGTAGTTCTCGGTGTCGTAGTAGATGTTGGGAAATATCACGGACCAGTACTCTATGGAGCCGGTTCCGTCCCCGAACTCGACGACGTCGAGCTGGGGGTTACGTAGCATGTAGTAGCAGATCTCGTTGGAGCCTGACTGGGCCACGACGCCCGCGGCTGCTCTCCGGTGAGGACCCTGAACGTCGAAGCGCA
>SKLM01000376.1 GCA_007123205.1 Thermoflexales bacterium | reverse complement strand
GGGATAGCGTCATCGATGATGAACGGGAGGCGAGATAGAGATGGGGAAGTGACGGTCGGAATCTTGGGTTCGCGCATCAGGGTCGAGGAGAAGCTGCTTATGGCGGCCCTTCGGAAACGGGATGCAGGCTTCGAACGGATAGACTCACGTCAACTGGGCTTTGAGCTGAACGACCGTGGCTGTCCTGCGGGCGCCATGGGGATGGAAGAGGCAACGATGGCCCAGCGCTACGACGTGGTACTGGTCCGCTGCCTGAGCCACTCCCGGGCCTACTACCTGACCCGGTGGCTGGAGAGCATCGGTGTACGAGTGGTCAGCCCGCACCGGACCATCGCGACGTGCGGCGACAAACTGCTGACCAGCGCTGCCTTGCAGGAAGCGGGGGTG
The DNA here is from genome assembly GCA_007123205.1 of Thermoflexales bacterium. Taxonomy (GTDB): domain Bacteria; phylum Chloroflexota; class Anaerolineae; order B4-G1; family B4-G1; genus SKLM01. Next base: position 3,098 of record SKLM01000376.1, on the reverse strand, counting down.
CCAATGCCGCGCACTCGGGTAGCCTTCACCCGGGAATCGGCGCTGGCGGCTATCGAGGGGATGGGGTACCCGGTGGTGCTCAAGCCGCTGTTCGGGTCCTGGGGCCGCCTGCTGGCGCGTATCAACGATCGCCACGCGGCGGAGGCGATCCTGGAGCACAAGGAGAGGCTGGGGAGCTACATCCACGGCGTTTTCTACATCCAGGAGTACGTCGACAAGCCGGGGCGGGATATTCGCAGCTTCGTGGTGGGCGATGATGCCACCGGGTATCGGACGATCGCTGCCATCTACCGCAACTCGGACCATTGGATCACCAACACGGCGCGCGGAGGAGAGGCCGCCAACTGCCCGGTGACGCCCGACATCGACCAGCTGTCCTGTGCAGCGGCCCACGCCGTGGGCGGCGGGATGGTCGCCATCGACTTGCTGGAAGATCGCGACGGGCGCCTACTGATCTGCGAGGTGAACCACACGCCGGAGTTTCGCAACAGTATCGACACCACCGGAGTCGATATCCCGGGCTGGATGGTCGATCACATTCTGGAGGTTGCCATGGATGGCAAGTCGGGGCGATAGCGTCCTCAAGCGCGGTGTCAGGGTCGAGCCCGAGAATCGGAATTCTATGCTCTCGAGTCCGTACGGAGGAGAAGCGGATCTTGCAGGCCCTTCGGGCCCGCGGTGTGGGCTTCGAGCGTATGGACGTTCGGGAGATGGCGATGGAGGTGAATGGGAAGATCCCATACGACTGTCAGCCCTCGGCTCTTGACCCGGGGAGCCTTGACGTCGTGCTGATCCGCTGCGTGAGCCAGACCCGCGGTCTGTGTGCGGCGCGCTTGTTGGAGCAGAGGGGTGTTCGGACCGTCAATAGCGCCGGCGCCATCGCTACCTGCGGGGACAAGCTACTGACCACGATGGCGCTGCAGGCGCACGGAGTGCCGATTCCGCAGACTACGGTGACCTTCTCGAGGGACATGGCGCTGGCGTCTATGGAAAGTCTGGGGTACCCGCTGGTGGTGAAGCCGCTGGTGGGTTCTTGGGGGCGGTTGCTGGCCAAGGTTAACGATCGGGAGGCAGCCGAAACGGTGTTGGAGCACAAGGCAGCTCTGAACCCGGGCGATCCGTTCTACGTCCAGGAGTACGTGGCCAAGCCGGGAAGGGACATCCGCACCCTGGTTGTCGGCGACGAAACGGTCTACGCCGTGTACCGGCATTCGGCCCACTGGATCACCAACACAGCTCGGGGTGGCGACACCTCCGTATGTCGGATCACGCCGGACATTGACCGCATCTCTCGGGCCGCGGCGCGAGCGGTGGGCGGGGAGATCGTAGCGGTGGACTTGCTGGAGGTAACCGACGGCGCGGGTCATGCGGAACCGACTCTTCTGGTCAATGAGGTCAACCATACGCCGGAGTTTCACGGTGCCGTTAAGGCGACCGATGCCGATGTGGCAGGCCATATCGTCAACTACCTGCTCAGGTGTGCTGGTCAGGCCCCGGCAGATATGCCGAAGGCGCCCGGGGGTGGTGAACCAGCCGGCTCAGACGGTATGCCACAGGGATGATGCCATCCCCCTGCCCTGCGCCCGGCAGAGCGCGTTGGGGGAGACCGACGACGGATACTGGTGGAGGGAGATAGTATGATCGAAGCTGCGATTGCGGGAGCGTCTGGATACGCCGGCGGTGAACTGCTACGCTTGTTGTTGGCTCATCCGAAGGTGGATGTGACGCAGATCACATCGGAGACCTATGTGGGACAGTATGCTCACTTCGTCCATCCCAATCTCCGGGATTGGACCGATCTGAGGTTCCGCAGGCTGGACGAGTTGATGACCACGGATGTGCTGTTTCTTGCCCTCCCACACGGACAGGCTATGAGCCGGATTGACGAGTTCGCCTCTGCTGCCGGACGCATTGTGGACCTATCGGCGGACTTTCGTCTGCGGGACGCCGCCGACTACCGGCGCTGGTACGACTGCGAGCATCCCGCTCCGCACTGGCTGGACGGACCGCCGTCCGATAGCTTCGTCTACGGCATGCCGGAGCTATACCGGGATCGCCTGACGGGGGCCCGATATGCCAGCGGCACGGGCTGCAACGCCATCGTGGCGAGCTTGGCCCTGCTGCCCCTGTACCGGCGGGGTCTGGTGCGTGAGACAGTCGTCGATGTCAAGGTCGGGTCGTCGGAGGGGGGCAACAAGCCCAGTCCCGCCTCGCATCATCCGGAGCGGGCCGGCGTGGTTCGCTCTTACGCACCGACCGGTCATCGTCACGTTGCCGAGCTGATCCAGGAGTTGAACCTCGATCCGGAGCGACCGGGCCTCTACTTCTCGGTCACCTCGGTAGGTATGGTCCGGGGGGCCCTGGCGACCTGCCATTGTCTGCTGGAGGAGCCGCTGGAGGAGCGGGATGCCTGGCGCATCTACCGGCAGGATTACGACGAAGAGCCCTTCGTACGCATCGCGATGTCGCGTCGGGGTGTCCATCGCTATCCGGAGCCAAAGATCCTGACGGGGTCCAATATTTGTGACGTGGGCTTCGCCGCGGATGCGAAGAACAGGCGCATGGTCGTGATCGCCGCGATCGACAACCTGATGAAAGGGGCAGCGGGCAACGCCGTGCAGACGATGAACGTGATGCTCGGTCTTCCCGAGACCCTGGGACTGGAGTTCGCCGGACTCCATCCTGTGTAGGACTGGAGGAGTCGGGCAGCCGCCAAGACTCGGAGCTCGGGGAGCTGGCGCCATATTACCGGTGTCGTTGTGACGTTGGGAGGAGCTAAGATGATCGTCGTGAAAGCTGGAGGTAACGGCAGCGTTGATGTGGCCGCTGTATGTCGCGATGTGGCTGAACTGGTAGAGGGCGGGGAGGAGGTGGTCCTGGTACACGGGGGGTCTCACGAGACCACGCGGATCTCGACGGAGCTGGGCCATCCCCCGCAGTTCGTGACCTCTACGTCAGGTCATACCAGCCGGTTCACCGATCGCGAGACGCTGGAGATCTTCACCATGGCTGTGGCGGGGCGGGTTAACAAACTGCTGGTCGAGCGCCTGCAGGGTCTGGGCATCAACGCGCTCGGGCTGTGCGGCCTGGACGGGAGG
>SKLM01000322.1 GCA_007123205.1 Thermoflexales bacterium | reverse complement strand
TCAGGCCTTCGATGGGCGGGAAATATGGGTTGGCGCACAGACTCGACGAGATCGCCTGCTGACAGGTTGATTGGAGATCCCGTGCGGCGGGGGTTTCTTCCACCGGTTCAGGGGTAGGGGTTTCCTCCAACTCCTGGTATATATACTCTGCCACGATGATGATGGTGGCATCAGGCAGATCCTCCAGGTCGAGGCCAGCCAGCCTGGCCATTCCCTCATGTTCAGGCATCCTGAGCACTTCGACATCGAGAACGCCTTGATTCAGGCCCGGATTATCCTGGACAATACCCTGGAAAACGGCTTGAGAAGACACCAGACTCAATGGATGGTTCATGGAGTACAGAATATTCCGCTGACCGTTAATCACCTCATCTCTTTCAACCGGCCAGTCCGGGAAGTACTCGAGATAGAAATCCTGAACCAGATCGGTGTCGATACTAACGGCATGAAACGCCCAGCGGATGGTGTGGACCCGGTTGTGCGCCATAAAGGATCCGAAGGGCGTAATGGCAAAGAGAATCTCAAAATCAGCAGGAGGAAACTTCATGTCAGCCCCGATGGTAACCGGAGCTTTCAGATCGTCGTCGGGAATGATATCGTCAACAGAAACGGATCCCGTTAGATCGCTGATAAATCCGCATGCCAACGAAGTCATCATAAGCACCACGATGATCCCAATGGGTAACCCAACTATCTGTTTCCTATTTGAGGTCATTCATCTCCCTCCAAACCGCCTGGGGCAACACCTGTCGGTATTGCGCAGTCCGGCCAGCTCGTCCCTCCATTCCGGGGATGTCATCCGCCTGTCGGAGCGAAGCGACTGTCGCATCGGTATTGTACCCTAAAGGGGTCGGCATGGGCAAGGGGGAATCGAGCTTCCGTGGTGATTCCCCTTGCAGCTCGAGCCGATACCCGTTGTGAACCAGACGATCCAGGATGGCATCCCCGATGGTCGGGTCCGGGAAGCGAGTGTGCCAGTCAGTGCCTGCCTCGTCAATCAGGTATCGTTTCCTCGCAAGCCAGCGGCGTACGCCAATCGAGAGAGAAGCCGAAGGTCGAGAACCGCTATCATCCTCCCGTGCCGGTTCAGCCGGGCAGCGAGCCACCAGCGCCAGGCGCCCGTAGTGCAAAGCTGCTAGTGGAGGATCCACTCAGCCTTCTTGGATCCGCCATGTCCCTCAGATCATCGGGGAGAAGCCTATCGAGGATGTCCCTCAAGACCTCACAGGCTATGGAGACGACGGGGCGCTCATCCGATGGTTCCTGCCTCATGGGCCTCGGTCTCCTCCCCCGCTCTGCAGCCGGCCACCGTCAAGGTCAGCGGGTGGATCAGCCCAACCACGTGATGGACCCGGTGCTGACGCCGGCGCCTCCGGGTCAAGGCCCACCCGTGCCCGCTCGCGGAGTAGCGGCTGAGGATCCCCGAGCGGGCATCATGCTATCGCCTTTGGCTGACGTACCCAACGTGGCGCTGGAGGAGGGCCGTGGAGCTGCCCTGACGCGATGTCACGGACCTTCTGGAGGAACGGCTCATCGCACCGGGAAGAACCCGCGTGCCCTGATCCATCCGAATCGAGCCGGGCATGGGACATCCCGGCTCTCCCTAGTCTACGCCTACCCCACCCACCGCCGGCCCCAGCGTAGGGCGGCTGCTGAGCCAGGAACCTACGCCATCGCTGCCTGCCGTCCAGCGGTCAGTGAGCTTCGTCCGTCTCGATCATCTGGATGAACGGGCCGTGCCAGGTGTGGTACCAGACCTGACCCGTGGTCCCGTGGACGCTGAGCATACCTTCAATCTCGCCGTCCCTCAGCGTGTGTATCGTATAGTATCCGTAGAACGGGTCCACGTGCTCGTCGGCGCGGACGCCAGGTCGATTCCGTTCCAGCCACCGATTGGCGATCGTCACCGCCTCCTCGGGCAGGATAGCGTTGGCGTCTTTATCACCGTCCATCATACGCCCACGTCTGTGCATACCATAGCGCGCATTCCACATCATGTTCGGTCCCATCTCTGGGCCGACCGAGCCGGTGTGTCTATCGACCAGTAGCTCCATAGCGCCGACGCCGGTCTCGGGTTCCTGGACGATGGCGTAGAAGTTCCGTTCGAACTCCATCACCTCCGCCACCTCCAGATGCGCCTCACCCCGTGCCGCCAGGTATCCCTCCACAGCCTCTTCAGCCTCGTAGATACTGAGAGGCGGCCCTTGCGCAGTGCGTGCCTCCTCCATCCAAGCCGCGCACCTCCCAGACGTCACGGATCGGAGCCCCATCATCCCGGGTCCCGGGCCTACGTCTTGGCCGCGGTAAGGGCTGCTGGTGCTACCTCTCATCCCCATGGCATACGCAGCTGACCCGGGGGCCCAAAGCCGCTGGCCCCACAAAGCCCAACCCGCCGTGAGCCCGAACAACACCAGGCTCACCACGACGAGTACGCCAAAGCTAATCCACAGCGCAGTCTTCATCTCTTCCCTCCCTATGTCTCTTGATCGTGCTCACAGTCTACCACCTGGCCGAGACAATAGGGAGCGCCGTTTGGCGGAGGGATACAGGAGAAGAACGGCCTATGAGGTATGAGACGGTGCCGGAAGGTGGACGACGACGCGCGTACCCTCACCGGGTGCGGTCTGGACGCGAAACGAACCACCCAGCCGGACCGTCCGCTCGCGCATACCCAGCAGTCCGAAGTGCCTGGCCTTAGTGAGGAGATCAGGGCGCGAGGGGAGTGCGAACCCCACACCGTCATCCGCTATGGAGAGCGTAAGACCGTCCCTGTCGCAGAGGACCTGGACAGTGATGTGCTCAGCTTGAGCGTGCTGTAGGGCGTTGGTCAAGGCCTCCTGGGTGATGCGGTAGGCGGCCAGCTCGATGTCGGGCGGCAGCCGTCGCTTGCCACAGGCCGTCTGGAGCTCCACTGCCGCGGCGGCCTCCTCCCGCACCTCCCTGACCAGCATCTCCAACGCAGGGATGAAGCCAAGATCCTCCAGGTAGCTCGGGCGCAGGGCACCAATCAGGCGCCGAAGCTCGTCCACGGTTGCCATCTCCGCGTCACGGAGTTCCTTCAAGAGGGCCTGCGCCTCCTCTTCCCGGCCCCGCTGGACCAGGTGCTGGGCCATCTCGGCCCGTTGTCCGAGGGCGATCAGATCCTGCACCGGCCCATCGTGGAGCTCTCGCGCCAGGCGGGCCCGCTCAGCTTCCTGGCCCTGCGTCATGGCCGCCAGGTGGTCGCGCATGCCTGCCTCGTAGCCCTGAATGCGCTCAGCCATGTCCACCAGCGCCTGTTGCAGATCTTGAATCTCCTGCACGCCGCCGACGGACGCTGAGATGGCTGAGAAGTCGCCCCAGGAGACCTCTTCGGCTGCCTCGACGAGCTGCTGGAGGGGGCGCACGAGAGTAAGCCATCCAGAACCGAGGATGAGGAGTGAGAGAACGGCAGCCCCAGCCGCCACGGCAGGTGTCAGGCTGGAAAGACGCAGGATTGGCTCGATG
>SKLM01000366.1 GCA_007123205.1 Thermoflexales bacterium | reverse complement strand
GACCCAATTGGCTCAGGCAGCAGCGGCCTGGGAGGAAGCCGTGGGTCACGTGGAGATCGACATCCCGGACAGCTTCGTAGCGGACGGAGTCAAGGCATCCACAGCCTACCTGCTCCTCTCCATCGGACCGCAAGGACCGCATCCCGGACCGTTGATGCACGACTCTATGTGGGTCCGCGATGCCGCCTACATCGGATTGGCCCTGCTCCAGCTCGGACACGCTGAGGTAGTCCGTGGGTACATCCCTCACATTGTCGCTGCTCAGGAGCCCGATGGCCGCATACCCCCTATCCAGGGGACCGACATTCCGTGGGAGAGCGACCAGTGGGATTCACAAGGTCAGTTCATCTTCTTGATCACGACCTACTACCGCTACACCGCTGATTTAGATGGCCTTCGCCACTGGTACCCCTCACTCCGTGAGGCCGTCGAGTTTCTTGTCGAATTGCGGGCAGGCTACGATCGTCCTGGCTCGCCCGCTGCGGGGTTACTCCCTCCCAGCAAGAGTGCGGAGGACCTCGGACCGGCCGACCAGCACTACTACTGGGACAATCTATGGGCTGTAGCGGGCCTGGAGGAAGCGGCCTACGCAGCGCGGGAGTTGGGACATTCGGATGATGCCCTGTGGATGGAGCGTGAGGCAGCCGGCCTGAGAGCGGCGATCCTGGATTCCTTGACCGCGGTTATGGGGACCGACCCTCCCTACATCCCGGGGGCAGTCGAGGAGGTGGAGAGCTCAGCAATGGCGCGGGGCTCGGTGCCGGCTCTATGGCCCATCAGGGTGTTCTCCCCCGACCATCCGCTCATTCAGCGTTCCTTTGATCACTACTACCGACACTGGATCGCGCCCGATGAGGGTGGGTTTCGGCATCGGCAGGGTCAGTTCTGGCCCTATGGCGGGATGGAGCTCGCCCACGCCTACCTGCGGCTGGGTCGCAAGGAAGTGCTCCATGAGATCCTTGGCTGGGTCCTGCGCAATCAGACGCTCCCTGGCACCTTCGCCTGGGCCGAACAAGTCGACCCGGCCACTGGCGGTTTCTCGGGCGGCGACATGCCCCACGCATGGGCCGCTGCCAGCTACTCCACTCTGGTACGCGAGATGCTTGTCTCTGAGCACGAGGGAACCCTCGAGTTGTTCACCGGGGTGCCTGCTTGGTGGCTAGCTGCTGAGGAGACGATCAGGCTGCGGACGGTCCCTACCCAGTTCGGTCTGCTCGACCTGCACACAGAGAGCACCGTTCAGCAGACTGAGTCGGGGTGGGATGGCGAGTTGACGATCACTATCTCGGGTGCGGCGCCTCCCCAGGGATTCCGCTGGCGGATGCCGGAGGTTCCGGTGGGGGTGGAGGGCCCGCTCGGCATCGCTGTGGTCGACGGAGAGCTCTCCATTCCAGCGGGCGGTGGCGTGGTACAGCTGGCGTTCGTCAGCCAATGATCGGTGACGGTTTCACCAGGCCCGGCTGCTTGTTGCACCAGCGTGAAGAGCGGCTCCGCCGATCTTGCTGTGGTGGGCAGTGCCTGTGTCTCGCGGCGCCAACGTGAATCCGGTCCGGTGATCGCCCCCGCCTCCCCAGAGTAGACGACTACATCACCGAAGTCTGAACGAGCTTAGATCCCGCGTCGGAGACGGTTCTTGCTTGACTGTTTGGGCCCGGTTATAATGATCTCGGCTCAAGCAACTGTGAGACCTCCGTTGGGCGAGGTGGCGAGTTCATGCTACAGGATCGTGGCGGATTGCTGCGACAGTGTCCGGGACATCCAGGCCGTGCACCGCGCTCCCTTCGGGTGCGTCGATCCTTGGTGCAGCTCCAGTGAAGACCCCTAAGGTCACAATCGTGGGTGACACACCTGCTATTACGACGGCGCGCCCGGGGATCGAGAGCCATGCTCGGAGAGAGGCGCTGCTAGTCCTTCTGCTCCTTGCTGCGTTTGCGCTGCGCCTATTTCGCCTGGCGCATCAGCCGCTGTGGTCGGACGAGATCTACAGCGTTGCCGTAGCGCGGCATCCCCTCTCTCAGGTGTGGGGCTGGGTATACCGGGACAACCATCCTGCCCTGTACTGGCTTCTGCTTTATCCTGTCGTCCAGCTGCTCGGTGACGCACCCCTGCTTGTTCGCTTCCCCTCCGCTTTCATAGGAACACTGACCGTAGCCCTTACTTACGTAGCCGGCCGACAGATTCTCCGCAGTCGTGCCGTGGGGCTGTTAGCTGCCTTGTGGCTCACCGTCTCACCGCTGCACGTGGCCTACTCGCAGGAAGCCCGTATGTATGCGCCCCTGGCCTTGTTCGGTATGGCCTCCACTCTCTTTCTGTACCGGGCGGTCATTCAGGGAGGGATGCTCGATTGGGCTCTGTTCGGTACGACTGCCGCTGCCACGGCTCACACTCACAATTACGGCCTGCTCCTGGTGGCAGGCCAGGGTGTGTGGGGATTCGCTGTGCTGTTGCGCAACAGGGAACCACGGTTGGTCCAGGGCTCGGTGCTGAGCGCGGCGACCTTTCTGGCTCTCTATGCACCTATGATCCCGGCCCTGTCCGCACAGATGCAGATGCCCGTCGGTTCGACGGGCATCGCCCGCTGGCGCGATGTTGTCGATCTCTTCCGGGCCTTCGGAGCTGGGTTTGCGGGCTTCTCCACTCCCGGCTTCACGCCGGGCCCTCTCATCCAAAGCACGGCTCTTCCCTCCGCTGTGGTCACGTTTGCGCTGGCCCTGATCGGCTTGGCGGTTGGTGGACGGCGCCCGGTCATCGACAGCTTCCCGTTGGGGCCGGCTGCCCGGCGGGGCTCTCTTCTGCTGGGAGTCGCCGTCTTATTTCCCGTCCTATTTGTCTACGTCTACTCGACGCTGGCACAGCAGGCCGTCTGGCAAGTCAGGGGCTTCCAGATGGGGCTGGGGTGCTTCGCCCTTCTGGTCGGTGCCGGCCTGTGGGCCTTTCCTCATCGCCCGGTGCGCTGGCTGCTCTGGCTCGCGATGCTGGGGGTGGCGGTGCTGAATCTCCATCCCCACTACTTCGACCGGTACAAATCCACCGTGCCCGACGCCGTTGCCGCCCTCGAGGATCAACTGGGGCCCGAGGATATCCTCTTTGTAGCACCCTTTTGGCAGTGGACACCCTTCCGCTACTACTATCGGGGGCCCGCTGATGCCATTGGGGGCTGGGAGCAGGAAGGCGTATTCCAACTCGCCGGGGTGGGCGTCGACTACGTAGAGCTGATCGACTCGCGCAGCCTGGATATCCATTCCGAGGTCGACCATCCCGTCATCCCCGTGGATGAGCTTGCACCGGAGAACTACAGCCGCGTCTGGACTATCGGGCACCAGGCCACGCCTCAACGTGTGCACGAGGTCTTTGGCGACGATGTGACCATCATGCACTACGATGTTCAGACCCGGCAGTGGAGGCCGGTTGTCCAGCCATTGACCATCTCCGAGCCTGACCTTCTCGGGCCTGTGGAGCTCTCATCCTTCCACTGGGACAACGGGCT
>SKLM01000107.1 GCA_007123205.1 Thermoflexales bacterium | reverse complement strand
TCCACGCTCTCCGCCACCTTCGCCTGATCCACCGGGTTCACGATCCGCAGCAGGAACTGAGTCATGCACTGGGAAAGCACATCCGAGTCGAGCTTGCCAGGACGCTGGCTGATCAAGCCCACGCCGACACCAAATTTCCGCCCTTCCGAGAGGATCGTCTTCAAGATCTGAGAGCTCACCAGATCCGCCGCGGCAGGCGCGAAACGGTGCGCCTCCTCGATGAGGACGAAGGCGGGGTACGGAAGGTAGCTCTCGTCGTTCTCGTCGGCCTGCCCCTTCTCCGTCTCCATGCGGGCCTGGAGCAGACGCCGCAGGAGCGTCGCTACCACCACCTGCTGCTCCCGATGGTCCACCTCGTTCAACTGGAGCACCGTACACTGGCCCGGGCGGAACAACCTATCCAGCGGGAGGCTCTCAAGGTCATCGAAGATGCCGGAGCCCTCCAGGCGGGAGTTCAAGCGCCAGATCAGCGCGGTTGCCGTCCCGTAGTCGTCCCTGTCCAGGGCCTCCGCCTCCTCCTCCGGGCTCTTGGGCCCTCCGCTCATCTCCTCCTCCGCCTCCCGCACGGCGATGCGCAGCTGCGCCAGCGTCCATTTCGGCCCAAACCTGCGACCCACCCGCTGGTGCCCCTTGCCCAGGACATAATGCATGCGTTCCGATAGATCGGGCAGCAAGTACCGCAGGTCGCCCAAGGTCAGCGACGAGATGCGGACCTTGACGTCGTCGGGCCGGATGACCTCCACCTGCGGGCGGTAGCCAGCAGCGGCGAAGTCGTCGACCCACTCCAGTTCGGAGAGCGTGTCGTACTCACCATGCGGGTCCACAACCAGCATCGCCGCCCGGTTCTTCGGGGCCATCAACTCCTCCGTCAGCACCCCAGCCAGGTAACTCTTTCCCGATCCCGTGCTGGCGATGATGGCCACGTGCGTGCTGGTGACCTCCCGCAGATCCACGGCGACGGGCACCTGCCCGGGGGGCCGACTCAAGAGCGATCCGACATAGCCCGCGCCGGTCTGCTCTGTCTCGCGCTTACTCAGCACCCGGGCCAGGAGCGCCTCCCCCGCCACGTAGATGGGAGAACCCATCCGCGGCGGGATGCGTGGGTTGACGAAATCCCCCAGCCCATCGTCGTAGTATCCCAGCACGTTCACGCTGATCTCGAACAACTCGTGGTCGTGCCCTTCATAGCCGATCATCGCGGCTACGTCCCCGGGGGACACATCCGGGTCGGCCAGGAAACCGTCGGGGAACAGCCGCACCGGCCGCCGACCGGTGACCCGTCCCAGGACACGCCGCATCTCCCCATTCACGATGGCTTCGTAGTAGACGAACTCGCCCACCTTCGCCGTCCCCGCCCGGTCGGGGGTGATGAACAGATATTCGTGCTGGGTCTCGCCGGGCCCCTTCGTCGTCCCGATTCGCACAGCCTCCATTATGACCCGCCTCCCATCGGCTCGATGCACGTCCTCCAGGTCCACTCGTGATGCAGCACCGCCAGCCTCGCTTGCTCTTCCGGAAACAGATCCGTCAAGCGCTCCACGATGCAGAGCATCAGCGGGCGCACCAGCGCGCTTCGGTGCGTCAGAAGGAGCGAGGCGTAGCCAAGCCGCACGCCCCCACCCTCCCTGCGGTGAAACGCGCGCACCTCGTGGTCTGCCATGCCTTCTACCAGTGTATCGACCCGCGCCGAGAGGGGTGGCACGCCCTGCACGGGCATCCCATCCACCCCCACCATCCCGACCACAGCCACGCCTACCAGCGTGACCTTCTCGGTCAGGTAGTCCGGAGAGAAGATCTCCAAGTCCGAGACCGGTGAGAGCCGGGGCCCCAGGTTACCGAAGTCCGGGTTGTGCAGCAGCGTGTCGTAGATCACGCCCACCAGGTCACCGCACCCGTCGCTCAGCGGAATTCGGACGAAGGTGCCAAAAGCATAGTGATCAGGCTCCGGCGGATGCTCCACCTCGCCCCGGCCGTAGATCTGGCACACATAGTCTGTGTGAACATTCGACTTGACGACCTTGCCGATATTCATGGACCTGGCCCTCCTCGAACTCAGGGATGCGCCACCAGGAGGCCGCGACGGTGCCGCCAGACCAGAGAACCCCCTGGCCGGCAGCCCGGGTCGCGCTCGCTAGGCCCGCCGCCTCCGTTTACTGATTGCCTTCCTGTTGAACTGGAGCGGCAACCCGACGCGGCCAGCGAACTCCTGGAACACCCGGTAGAACCGCTCCCGATCCCGCTGCGTGATCACGGCCACCGCGTCGGCCGTCTCCAGGGCATAGGGATATCCGTTCCCCACCACACATTCCGCCCTTACCACGTCCACGACGTGATCGAGCTGGCCATCCTCCAACACCCACCGCGGCACCTCCAGGCGAGCTGGCAACCCCTCCGCCGTCGTGCTCAGGTAGACGAACGCCAGGCCCTCGTAGTATCGCTGCTTCACTGCGTCGTCCCGAGCACAGATGAAGGCCGTGCTCCGGTCCCCCCAGCTCATCCTCGGCCGGAGCAGCGAGCCATCACTGAGCGACGGCTCACGGCGCCCATCCACCAGATGCTCGACCATCGCGGTCAAATCCCGCGCGTAGCTCCCGTCGATGTACCCAACCAAGGGTACCCGGTGCCTGTCCGACGCGGCGAGGAGAGTCGTCACTGCGCCCACGTACTCCCGCTGGAGCGCAGGCTCCATATGCTGCGCGAAGGAGATCACCAGCGAGCCATCGAAGAAGCAGACCGGCTTGACCGGCCCGTCCTTCGCCTCCTCCATCAACGTGACCAGCTTCCCACACTCCCCCAGGAACCGCCGCGCGTTGACCCACCGGTCGGGGAAACCCAGGACATCCTGGCCGCGCGAAGAGCCCTGGTCCTGGGCCAACTCGTCCGGGGCCAGGATCTCGAAGGCCACGTCCTTCACGTACTCGCCGCGGGCATCGTGCGGGTTCACGAACCAGCCGATCTGGACCGCCCCGACGGGGACCGAGATCTCCTTACTGGGCGGGATCTGGGAGCCGTCCACGGCCACCGTCGACACCCCAAAAAGGACGCCTTTCGCCCACTCGCGGGCCTGCTCGTGGTTCTCCCAACGCTGTTGAAAAGGCACAATGAGGCCCTTCCTATCGTGCTCCGCTGTGGGCCGTGCGCCGGGCGACGGAATGGGCGCCAGGCACGCGTCGATCTCCGCCCTGCTCATACCCGCCACGTCCTCCAGCGCCTCCTCGTACGCCCTCCGCGCGTCACCCACGCCGGTCTCATAGCCGGCGAAGCGGGCCGCCTTATCCTCCAGTGCAGCGATCACCCGTCCGCGGTGTAGCATCGCCCCTCCCCCTTACCCGGCCACCACCCGGCTCTGCCCATCCTCCTTCACCACCCGCACCACGTGATCCGTGTCCTGCTCGAAGGTGTCGTCGTGGCTGATCACGAACAGCTGTGAGAACCCCTTCACGCGCAGGATCTGCTCAGCCAGGCTATCCCGCCGCTGGTCGTCCAGAT
>SKLM01000380.1 GCA_007123205.1 Thermoflexales bacterium | reverse complement strand
CGGAAGGTCTCCGAGGAACTGGAGCTGAGGATCGAGTTGGAGATCCAGGAAGGCCCCGGGCCCTGGCACGTGATCGTTGAGCCGGGATGTCGTGTCACGGTGTCCCCAGGATCGGACCCCCAGTCCCAGACCATCCTGGTGCTGACGGAGAGAACGCTGCGGAAGTTATACACCGGCCAGATGACGGCTTTCACTGCGGCTGCCAAGGCTTCTGCTTCGGATCCAGCACCATTGGAGTACCGCCTGGGGCCGGGACAATCCTTCAGCCCCCAACTCTACGCCGACATGCTCTCCTTCCTGCAGCATTTCTTCACCTGCACGGAGCCCGAGCGGATCCTGCTGGACGCTGAACACAGTCGCAAAGTCCATGGCGCGAATGTCGTCGCGCTGTTCTACCAACCGGGATTCCGCAGCGCCTGGTACCAGGTGGAGAAGGGACAGCAGCTGAACGACCCTGGGGACACGAACCCGTTTCCGCAGGCCTTCGTGTTCATCTCAGGCGCGGGGTGGGCGAAGATAGGAGAGGCGACATTCCCGGTTCAGGCCGGGGAGGCCTACTTCGTCCCTCCCGGGTCTGATCACGTCGTCTGGACGGATGAGGACGAGCCCGTGACGCTACTCTGGTTGGCCTGGGGGGAAGGATCCTGACTTTCGCAGAGCGCAGGGTGCGGACCGGGCTTGCCCGGGGAGCGCGGCTGACTCCCAGGGTCGTGGGCGCCCGGTAGGTATCGATGGAACAGGGATTGGGAGGTAGACCAAGGGGGTAGTCGATGCTGAAACTCACCATCGCCCGCTTGCTGTACGCGGTGAAGGGGCTGTTCGATGATCCCCTCGACCTCTTCACGGCTCTGGGTGTGGAGACCGATGACTGGATCCTGGAGGTGGGATGCGCCATTGGCTATCATACCGCTCCTCTGGCGACGCTCGCGCGCGAGGGCCGGGTTTACGCCGTCGATGTCTGGGAAGAAGCGCTTGACCATCTGGAGAAGAGGGCTGCTTCGGTCCGAAACGTAGAGGTGATCCGCTGCAGCGCAGACACCCTTGAGTTTCCCCGGGCCTATTTCGACAAGATCATCTGTTTCGATACTCTGCACGAGCTTCCTGATGCCGAGCAGGCGTTGGCAATTTGGACTGCCTTCCTGAAGCAGGGTGGTGAGTTCCTCTATCGGGATCCGGCCATTCCCCCGGAGCGGATTCCATCGTTGTCAAGAAATCGGCTCTGTCACTCGGAGACGGTGAGAGGGATCGAGGTGTTTGTTAGAGCAGCACCCGAATGTGCGCAGGGAGACCAGCCCTGAGGGAAGTCGCCAGCTTCTATGAAGGAATACGAGATGAGAAAAGGCGTCGCCTGAAGGGATGGGAGATAGGCACTAGATGCCTTCAGCCGCAGTGGCTGTCCAGTCAGCCGGTCAGAATCCTAGAACAGTGCGGTTGATCGCCCGGCGAGTGGGCTGCCCAACGGTCGACGCACAGCCGGGGGAGGAGTAGGCGACATCAGGTGTGCCAGAGGAGGGAGTTAGGGATATGGAGTACCGCCGTTTGGGAGGGTCGGAGCTGCGGGTCTCCGTGATCGGTCTGGGGACGCTGGCTATGGGGGGCCAGGCCTACGGCGCCGCGGATGATGGAGATTCCATCGGCACGATTCGGCGAGCCGTCGACCTCGGTATCAACTTCATTGATACGTCCGACAACTACGGGTTCGGCCGTGCCGAAGAACTCGTCGGGCAGGCGATTCGAAGACGGAGAGACGACGTCGTCGTCGCGACGAAGGGTGGGACACCGTGGGATGACCAGGGTCGAGCCACGATCGACTGCAGCGCCGCCGCCATCACGGAAGCGGCCGAGGCGAGCCTGCGTCGTCTGGGCACCGACTGGATCGATCTCTACCAGATCCACGTTCCCGATCTCGAGACCCCGTACGAGGAGACTGTGCGGGCCCTGGAGCGGCTCAAGGAGGCCGGGAAGATCCGATACACGGGCCTATCAAACTTCTGGGTCGAAGAGCTGGATGCGTGGCTTGCTGTCGATGGTGTCGTCGCCAACCAGATGCCCTACAATCTGCTCCACCGGGATATCGAAGCTGAGCTTCTTCCATACTGTCGCCAGCGCGGCGTCGGCGTCATCGCGTACACGCCGCTCCTGATGGGAATGTTCACGGGTAGGATCTCGCCTGAGACGGTCTTTGGGCAAGGTGACCACCGCGCTTCTTACCCGCAGTTTCAGGGGCGCCCGTTGCGTGATTCCCTTAGGCTGGTGAGCCGTCTTCAGCCCCTGGCAGCCGACCTGGGGCTGACGATGGCCCAACTGGCCCTATCCTGGGTTGTATCCAGACCGGGGGTTACGTGTGCCATCCCCGGCGCCAGAAGTCCCGAACAGATCGAGGAGAACGCTATGGCCGGGGAGCGAGTGCTGGGCGAAGAGGTAATCCAGCGGGTCGATCGGCTCCAGGTCGATACTCAGGTGGAGACTCCCAGAACCATTCCGATGAAGGTGGTCGAAGTCAAGGAGTGGGCCGGCAGACGGTTGGCGATCCTGGAAGTGGGCGTGAAGGTCGCTGTGCCGCCCGACACCAGAACGGGGGACGTCATTGGGATGGACATCGTCACCGGACGGGTGAGTCAGCTGGGAGGAGAGTGAGAGCTGGGAGTACCGTTTCGTTCAGCCGGCCGTTGTAATTCTCGGATCTTGGCCATCAGCTGCGACGGTCGGAAGGGCTTGAGGACAAACGCGTCGGCGCCGGCGTCCAGACATTCACGGCCCCTGTCCATGCCCGACGTCATGATCACCGGCACCGTCCTGAGGTCCTTGTCATCCCTCAACTCGCGCAACACGGCCACAGTGTCCCAGTCTCCGACGTGGATGTCCATCAACACCAGCGCCGGGTGCTCTCGACGCAGCGTGGCGACGATCCGGTCGGGTCGCGTCACGGCCACCGGCCTGTAACCCTCCAACGTCAGCATGGTCTCGAGCAGCCGCGTGAAGGTCTCATCGTCATCGACAACAACGACGCTCTCCATCGTCAGCACGCCTCTCCTTCGGGCGCGCCGGGTGGCTCGAGGGCGACGTCAAACACCTCGTCGATCCGTTCCACCAGAACGATTTCCAGCTCGTCAAGAACCTCTTTCGGCACGTCCTCCAGGTCTTTGTCGTTCTGCATCGGCAGGATCACAGTCTCCAGTCCGGCACGATGAGCCGTCAAGACCTTCATCTTGACTCCGCCGACGGGCAGGACTTGTCCGCGAAGCGTGATCTCGCCCGTCATGCCGACGTTCCCCCGCACCCGGCGGTTACTCAACAACGATGCCAGCGCGGTGGCGATGGTGACGCCCGCCGAGGGCCCGTCCTTGGGGATTGCGCCTTTGGGGACGTGGACGTGGATATCTACCTTGGAGAAGATGTCCTCAGAGATTCCGAGATCCGGTGCCTTGGACCGGATGTAGCTCAGAGCAGCTTGGGCTGATTCCTTCATCACGTCTCCAAGCTGGCCTGTCACCGTGAATCCCTTATCGCCCGCCATCTTTGTGGCCTCACAGAACAGGAGATCCCCTCCGGCGACGGTGACGCCGAGCCCCGTGGCGACCCCGGGGATCTGGGTGCGCATCGCTGTGTCCGGGAAGTACCGCCGCCGGCCGATGAAGTCCGACAGGTTGTCCGGCGTCACCTCGACCGCCTCCGTCTCTCCCTCTGCCACGCGAGTCACCACCTTGCGACATACCTTACCGATCTCGCGCTCGAGATTCCGGACTCCAGCCTCGCGGGTGTAGTCCCGGATGATTTTGCGCAGGGCTTCTTCCTCGAAACTGAGCTCTTCAGTCCATAGCCCGTTCTCGCGCAGCTGGCGGGGGATCAGGTAGCCCTGCGCAATGCGCACCTTCTCTGTCTCTGTGTAGCCTGAGAGCCTCAGGATCTCCATACGGTCGCGGAGTGGCTCCGGAATTGGTTCGAGAAGGTTTGCCGTCGTGATGAACATGACGCGAGAGAGGTCAAAGGGTACGTCGAGATAGTGGTCCCTGAACTCGGAGTTCTGCTCAGGATCCAAGACTTCGAGCAGGGCAGAGGCCGGGTCTCCTCGGAAATCCTTCCCCAGTTTGTCGACCTCGTCGATCATGAACACCGGGTTCTTCGAGCCAACCCGCCGGATCGCCTGAACGACCCGCCCGGGTAGCGCGCCAATGTACGTCCGGCGATGCCCCCGAATCTCGGCTTCGTCGCGTACGCCGCCCAGTGACTGCCTGATGAACCTGCGGCCGAGCGCGCGCGCGATCGATTGGCCGAGACTGGTCTTCCCCGTGCCCGGCGGGCCCACGAAGCACAGGATGACACCCTCTCGCTCCCGCCGAATGCAGTCCTCGGGCTCTCGGGCCTTCAGTTCTTCCTTTCTTTCGTCCCGCAGCTTCCTGACCGCGAGATACTCGAGAATGCGCTCCTTGATGTCCTCGAGGTCATAATGATCCTCGTCCAAGACGCTCCGTGCGTGCCCGATGTCCAGGTTATCCTCCGTCTCTACGTCCCACGGAAGGGTCGTCAACCAGTCCAGGTAGGTGCGGATCACACCGTACTCCGGCGAGGCGGACGGCACTTTGGTCAGCCGATCCAATTCGCGCCGGGCCTCCTGTTCCGCTTCCTCCGGCATACCGAGCTCTTCGATCTTCTTCCGGAATTCCTCCGCCTCCATCTGTTCGTCGCCCTCACCCAGTTCCCGCTGAATGGCCTTCTGCTGTTCACGGAGGAAGTACTCGCGCTGCCTTTGCTGCATCTCGGACTGGGCTTCGCTCTTGATCTTGCGGCCTAGCTCGAGGACCTCCACCTCCTGGGCCATCATGTTAAGCAGGCGGTGCATCTTATCCACCAGATGGTCCATCTCGAGGATCTCCTGGGCTTCCTCAAGTTCACTCTCGATATGATTGGCGATGGCGTAGGTGGTCTGCAGGGGATCCTCTATCCCGGCCAGCATCTCGCCCATCTCCTCGGGAATCCCAGGCGATAGGTCGATTAGACGGCGGAAGTGCTGGAGCATGCCGCGGCGGAGCGCTTCGGTTTGCATTGTCGGCTCCGTCGTCTCCGGAATCGCCTCGACCCGAGCCAGGAAGTAAGGCGACTCCTGGATGAACTCCTCGATTCGAATGCGCACCAGCCCCTGCACAATCAGCGTCAAGGTTCCATCGGGTGCTTTGGCCAGGCGGTGGACCGCAGCGGCGGTCCCGACTCGGTACACCTGCTCTGGAGTGGGTGTCTCAATCTCTGGGTCATGGCTCGCCACGAGCCCGATAATATTGCCATCGGACACGGCGTCATCGACGAGTTGCACAGAACGCGGCTGTCCTACGCGGATCGGAACCGCTGTCATCGGATAGATGACGAGACCCCTTAGCGGCAAGATCGGGAGCGTCGACGGCACCTCCAGGTGGTAACCGTCGGCCCCCTCGCGTAGAGAGGTGCTGAGTTCGTTCATGATCATAGGGTTGATGAGCGGCTTCAGCCAATCCGTCGCTCTGTTCGTGGTGTCAGGCATTCGTCCTAACTGTCCTTTGGATTCCAGTTGTCACGATCTCAACGCCACCCAATCGCAGCTGGCTGCGAACGTCTCTCTCGCCGTCGCTCTGTGTGGAAAGCCCAGCCCTCGATCTATGGCGCACCCCCGACGGGTTGCCAGGCGTTCGGCTTCCGTACGAAGAAGATGCTCCCGATGCGGCCTATGTGGGGCCGCGATTGATATCGCAGCGGCGCCCGTTCGATGACGGGTATGCGACACTGATCGAGTTCTGCGTAGTCGCTTTGCCCTACCAGGCTCAGTGCGCATTCTACCACAAGTATCCGCACGCTTCAACCAGCGGGTGGGTCTTGATCTTCTGTCCATTCCGAGGTATCATAGACATTTGGGTGCTCCGGGGTTGGTTCCTTGGGTCTCCTGGGAAGCCGTGGCTTAGATTGGCGTCGCGGCGAGCTCCCGAGCCGTTGTGCCCAGAAGGAGAGCGCGGACCGGGGCTCAACCGAGCGAAACAAACCCCCTTTTCCCAGGGGGGTGAGACGAACGGTTAGGAATCTGCACTGTTTGAGGAAGATGCTCTCTCAACTCAAGAGTTGCCC
This sequence comes from Thermoflexales bacterium, assembly GCA_007123205.1. Classification (GTDB taxonomy): domain Bacteria; phylum Chloroflexota; class Anaerolineae; order B4-G1; family B4-G1; genus SKLM01. The sequence continues at coordinate 27,844 of SKLM01000380.1, read as the reverse complement.
AAAAGGCGAATTTCGGACGTTCGGCAAGCCTACGCAAGGACCACAGCTCCGAGCGGTGTCTGCGTTACGGCGGCCTGCCTATCGCTGTCTCTCGCGGGTGCGCAGACAGCGCGTACAGATGTTTATGCGCTTCATCTCGCCATCGATCATGACCCTTTTCCTCTGGACGTTGGGGTTGAACTGGCGCTTGGTCCTCTTCTTGGATCGCGGAACGCTGTGGCCGAATCGGGTGCCTTTGCCGCAGATTCTACACTTTGCCATTGACCTGACCTCCAATACCTTGGTCGTTGTGCACAACGAAATTGTTGTCGTCTTCTGATGATTACACGCTCGGGTTCAACCCGAAGCTGGCTTGATCGATGTTCGTTAGCCAGCCTGCTATTATACGCCGAGCTGCTCGTTCATGCAACCCGTGGCTTTACGCGCTTGGCGAGAGGGGCGCTGAACAGGTGCGATTGTGGGTTCAGTAGATGCACTGGTAGTCGGTGCCGAGTCGGATCAACTTGGACCAAGGAGTGACAGTGCCCGTGCCCGGGCGAGGGGCAGCACATTCTCGTTGCTTCGAATGCCGATTGTTCGACCGATCGTGAGGAGGGAGCATGCCGGAACGCAAGTCTGGGGGCCGGATCGACGTGTCGCCGAGAGCGATTGCTAGCATAGTGAACGATGCAGTTCTGTCGTGCTATGGGGTCGTGGGGACTGCGTCCAAAGATCTGGCGGCAGGCATCGCTACAGCTCTTTCGACGGAAAGAAAACGCGGGGTCGAGGTCCGGGTCGTCGACGGTCGCATCGTCATCGATGTCTACGTCATCATTGAATACGGAACGCGCATACCCGCTGTGGCACGCAGTGTGATGAACGTCGTGGAATTCAGCGTCGAGCGGGCCATCGGAGTCCCTGTGGCCAAGGTCAACGTTCACGTCGATGGCCTGCGCGTCAGCAATGTCGACTGACCGTGACGACGCTTGTGCGTCGTTTTGCTCACAACTTCTAGGGAGATAGGCTTGACTGCACAGGACAAGAGATCAGAGCCGGATGGCGGGGATGCGCGCTACGTCCTCGATGGTCAGGGTTTTAAGCGGCTGGTCCGGGCTGGGTTGGGATGGCTGCAGCGACATCAGGCTACCATCAATGCTCTGAATGTATACCCGGTCCCCGATGGGGACACCGGAACCAACATGGTGCTGACCATGCGCTCCGCATGGGCCGAGATCGAGGATGTGCCGGACAGCAATGTGGGCCGAGTCGTGGGACAGATGGCTCACGGTGCGCTGATGGGCGCTCGTGGTAACTCGGGCGTCATCCTCTCACAGATCTGGCGCGGATTTGCCCGGAGTCTCGACGAGAGAGACGTCCTGCAGGCGGACGATCTGGCTCACGCATGTCGAGAAGGATCAGAGACTGCCTACAAGGGGGTGGTGAAGCCTGTAGAAGGCACGATCCTTACCGTTGCGCGGGCAGTGGCGGACGCAGCTGCGCGCGCCGAGACGAGGACCGATGATCTGGTTACCGTGCTAGAGCAGATGGTGTTTGCCGCTCACGAGGCGGTTGTCCTCACCCCTTCCTTGCTGCCCGTCCTCAAGGAGGCGGGAGTGGTTGACGCCGGAGGTCAGGGTCTCTTCATCATCCTGCAGGGTATGCTCCGCCATATGAGAGGAGAGCCCGTTGGCCAGGATGTGGAGGTCGACGAGGCCGCTCCGGTCCGACACGAGGCGCTGGCACCTGGCGTGGAAGGGTACGACTACGACGTGCAGTTCCTGGTGGTTGGAGACGGGCTCGACGTGGACGAGGTTCGGGAGCGTATCACCGAGATGGGGGATTATCCTCTCGTCGTCGGCGACTCCACGACGATCAAGGTGCACGTCCACGTGTCCGATCCCGGCGTCCCCATCAGCTACGGGGCCGAGTTAGGCTCGCTCCGGGATGTGGTGGTCGAGGATATGCAGGCCCAGTATCAGGACTTCATCTCGGAGCGCGGCGCCGCTCAGCCTGCCGAGGGGATTGGTGACATCGGAGTGGTGGCCGTGGTCCCCGGCGACGGATTGGCCCGGGTCTTTGAGAGCCTTGGTGTCGGTGCCGTCGTCCGCGGTGGTCAGACCATGAACCCCAGCACCAAGGACTTGCTCGAGGCTATTGAGAGCTTGCCGACGGAGCAGGCTATCGTGCTGCCCAACAACAGCAATGTGATCCTGGCCGCAGAGCAGAGCAGCGAGCTGAGTGACAAGGAGGTTGTGGTCGTTCCCACCCGGTTCGTGCCCGAAGGGATCACGGCGCTGCTTGCCGTCAACTACCAGGCTGATCTGGAATCCAACGTCGAGGCGATGAAGCGGGCCATGGAAGACGTGGAGACGGGGGAGATCACACTGGCTACTCGCTCGGCGCGGCTCAACGGTGTCGAGGTATTGGACGGACAGGTGATCGGTCTGTACAACGGTGAGCTCAGGGTGAGTGGCGATACCGTCGAGGAGGTCGCCCGGCAGTTACTCGACGAGATGGGGGCGGAAGATCGAGAGATCATCACATTGTATCACGGCGAAGACGTCAGTCCAGAAGAGGCTGAGAGGCTGGGTAGTTCCCTGCATGATGAGTGGCCTGGGCAAGAGATTGAGGTCGTCTCGGGCGGGCAACCACACTATCTGTACATCATCTCGGTAGAATAGATGCCGTTTGGTAAACGTCCCCGGCCTCGCGATATCGATCCGAATGCCGGAGTGCCGGCGGACGGCTGCTTATGTAAGTCCGGGAGGTCGCGTGTCCAAGGTCCACATCGTCACTGATAGCGCTCTGCGGCTGCCAACTGCGGTGAGCGAAGGGGTTTCCGATGCAGAGGTTGCCAAGCGGCTTGGCATCACCATTGTCCCTCTCACCGTACGCATTGGAGGTGAGGAGTTCAAGGATGGCATAGATCTGGATCACGAGGAGCTGCTGCTCCGTATGGCGAGAGAGCGGGTTCGGCCTCAGATCGTTGGCCCGACGATGAACGACTTCCGCCGGGTCTACGGGCGCCTGACTCGTCGCACCGATCAGATCATCTCCCTTCACTCATCGGGGGGCCTCAGCCTGGTGACTCGGGAGGCGGAGCGGGCCACGCGGGGTTTTATGGGGCGCTACGACATCCTGGTGGTTGACTCCGAGACTTTGTCCCTTGGATTGGGTATCCTCGCCGAATCGGCAGCTCGGTTGGCCGATGAATCGATGCCGATTGGGGCCATCGTGAGACATGTAAGGGGCATGCTTCGCCATATCTACGTATCGCTCACGGCAGACACCCTCGATTACCTGGAGCACTCCGGCTTGATCAGCGCGACCCAGGCGATCCTCGGCACGATGCTCGACAACAAGCCCTCCCTGGCGCTGGAGAGGGGGAGGATCATCCCGATGGAGAAGGTGATTGGTCGGGATGATGCCATAGGCAAACTGGCCGATTTTGCCAATGAGTTCCCGCACATCGAGAAGATGGCGATCCTGCAGAGCACGTCCTACGCAACCGAAGAGACTGAGATGCTGCGGGCAGATGTGGAGGTGACGGCCGCCGATGGTGAGTTCCCGGTCCTGCTGTACGGCCCGCTATTGGCCTCCCACGTCGGCCCCGACGCGCTGGCGCTGATTGTCTACGAAGGGTTTGGCGGACGCTGAGAGGTGACGGTGAGCGGACCTGTTGACAAGCTGATCAAGATCCTTTGTCTGGAGGCGGAGAGGTACCAGGACAGGGCCGTGGTGGGCGGACTCGCGTCGTATGCCCAGACTTGGGCACACGAGGCTAAGCGGGAGTTCGGACCACGGCGGTCCGATTGGGTAGATGAGGTTGCGGTTCGCTTGCGTACCTACAGTGACCTGCCGGACGCTGCCACACGTCGAAAGGCGCTGTCTTCCCTGCGACGAGTGCTGGAGCAGGTGCCTATCGATAGCGAGCCGACCTCTGGCAGGCCGACGGCTTCACCCCGTCAAGTATCTCCAGGGCCGAAGGCTGATTCGGGGCAGCATCCTGAGCTTGACTCACCGGTGACGGAGGCGCGCGGCGTGGGTCCGACGCGGTCAGCCCGACTGATGCGATTGGGCGTCCGCACCATCCGGGACCTGCTCTACTTCCTGCCCCGCCGCTATGAGGACTATTCACAGCTTGTTCCCATCAACCGTCTTCAGCTGGGCGAGCGGGTAACGATCATCGCCCAGGTAAAGAGGGCTCACCTCCGCCAGACACGGGGAGGAGCCCCGATGTTGAAAGCCGTCCTCAGTGATGGCACGGGCTCCGTCGAGGTCACGTGGTTCAACCAGCGGTATCTCGTCGACGAGATCAAGCCCGGGCGGCAGATCGTGATCAGCGGTACCGTCGACGAGTACCTGGGGCGCCTCTGTTTCACCTCTCCCGAGTGGGAACCGCTTCGGGACGAACTGCTGCACACCAATCGCATCGTGCCGGTCTATCCGCTTACCGAGGGCCTGAGAGCGAAGCCTCTGCGTGGACTCATGAAGCGAACGGTCACGTACTGGGCCCGGCGTCTGCCCGACCACTTGCCGCCTTCTGTCCAGCATGGCGAGGGGCTCCTGGATCTCGAGTCTGCTATCCTGCAGGCTCACTTCCCCAGCAGTCCGGAGTTGCTCCAGCGTGCCCGTCAGCGGCTGGCCTTCGACGAGCTCTTCGTTCTCCAAGTCGCTCTTCTGCGCCAGCGAGTCGAATGGCGCTCGGAACCGGGGCAGGCGATTCCGTTGAGGGAGGATGTGCTGCAGCGGCTGCTTGCAAGCCTGCCCTATGACCTGACGGCAGCGCAGCGGCGGGTCCTCGAGCAGATCGTCAACGATGTCTGCACGGATCGGCCGATGACGCGCCTCCTGCAGGGGGACGTGGGATCCGGAAAGACCGTTGTGGCCACGGCAGCGATGGCTCTGGCTGCAGCCGCCGGCGCGCAGGCCGCTTTGATGGCGCCGACCGAGCTTCTGGCCGAGCAGCACTATCGGACCATCATAGGTCTTCTTGGCCAGGGTCTCGGCTTTGAGGTGCAGGTCCGGCTTCTCACCGGAAGCACCACGGGCGAGGAGCGGGAGGAGATAACCTCGGGACTGGCCGACGGCAGCCTGCATATCGTCGTGGGGACCCACGCTCTGATTCAGGAGAGTGTCAGCTTTCACAATCTGTTGCTGGCCGTGGTTGATGAGCAGCATCGCTTCGGCGTACGGCAGCGTGCGGCGCTCCGGCAGAAGGGGTACAACCCGCACCTGTTGGTGATGACCGCGACGCCGATTCCGCGTTCCCTGCAGCTCACCGTCTGGGGACACATGGATGTCTCCAGCATCGATGAGATGCCGCCCGGGCGGAAGCCCGTCGTGACCTGTCTCATTCTACCAAGCGAGCGGGAGCGAGCTTATGGGTTCGTGCGAACGCAGATCGAGGAGGGGCGTCAGGCCTTTGTCATCTGTCCTCTCGTCGAGGAGTCAGATGCCCTGGAGGCGAAGGCGGCGGTGGAAGAGTACGAGCGGCTGAGGGCGGACATCTTCCCGGACTTGAAGCTGGGCCTATTGCACGGCCGGATGGGGGCCGCCGAGAAAGAGTCTACGATGGCCTCCTTTGTTCGAGGCGAGCTCGACATCCTCGTCGCTACATCAGTCATCGAGGTGGGAATCGACGTACCCAATGCGGCTGTGATGCTCATCGAAGGCGCCGATCGTTTCGGATTGGCCCAGCTGCATCAGTTCCGTGGGCGGGTGGGTCGGGGCGAACACCAGTCGTACTGCCTCCTGATCTCCGATTCGTCTTCTGACCAAGCGCGACAGCGGTTGGAGGCCGTAGAGGCAACCAATGATGGCTTCCTGCTGGCGGGCAAGGATCTGGAGATGCGCGGTCCGGGCGAGTTCCTCGGGACGCGCCAATCTGGGTTCTCAGAGGCGGTGCTTTCTCTTGAGCTAGCGGACGTCGCCGATCTTGGTTTAGTCGAGCGGGCGCGGGAGGCCGCTCGACGCTTCTTCGAAACCGACCCGCAGCTGGCTGACCCGGCGCATCGACTGTTGGCTCAGCGGGTAGGTCGAGTTCTTGAACAAGGAGGGACAACCAGTTGATCCGGACGGCACTGTATCCCGGCACTTTCGATCCGGTCCATCGCGGACACATCGACATCGCGACGCGAGCCTGCAGTATCTTCGATAAGGTAGTGGTAGCCGTCTATGATCGGCCGGCCAAGAACCCGCTGTTCACCGTTGAGGAACGAGTGGCCCTGGGGCGTCAGGCGTTCGAGGACCTGTCGAACGTGAGGGTGGAAGCGTATGGCGGGCTCACGGTCGAGTTCGCGCGCCAGGTCGGCGCGCAGGCCATCGTGCGCGGTCTGAGGGCCATTTCGGACTTCGAGTTGGAGTACCAGATGGCCTTGACCAATCGTCAACTGGCACCGGAGATCGAGTTTGTGTGCCTGATGACGCGTCAGGCGCATGCGTTTATCAGTTCCAGCATTGTGAAGGAGGTTGCTCTGCTTGCGGGCAACGTGGAGGCCATGGTCACGCCCCAAGTCGCGCGCGCATTGGAGGCGCGGCGCCGCCAGCGGGAGGAGAACCAGGAACCGGTACCGGTCGTATCGCTGCGCGATTAGGAACGGAGGCACCTATGGATATCCTGCACCTGATAGACCGCTTGGAGGAGATCCTCCGAGACAGCCGTCGTGTTCCCCTTAGCGATCTCCGTCTGGTCGATGAACAGCGGATCTGGCCTCTGGTCGATCAGATGCGCATCTCCGTCCCCGATGAGATGAGGCGGGCTGAGCGGATCATCCGCGAGCGAGAGCGCGCGAAGGCCCAGGCAACCGAGGAGGCCGAGCGCATCGTAGAGTTGGCCCGTGAGGAGGCTGCCCGCCTCTCCGCCGACCACCACATTGCGCACGCTGCCGAGAGAGAGGCCGGGGCGATCCGTGAGCGAGCCCGGCACGAGGCCCGGCAGATTGTGGCCGGGGCCGACGAGTATGCCTTTGATGTTCTGTGTGATCTTGAGCAGGAGTTGAAGCGGGCCCTCACCATCATTGAGAATGGAATCCGGGCCGTGGAAGTGCGGCGGGCGGGGCCAGACGAAACGCCGATGTCCGAGTCGGTTGTCGCGGAGGGTGAAGGTGAGGGCGAAATGTAGGGCTGGCGGGCGAGGAACAAACGGGTAGGTCTTGACACCTGGATCCGGGCCTCTATAATATGGGCATAACAATGGGACGATCATAGTGCGGCATAGACGCGCCCCGCTCGGATTGGGCCGCGGGTTCGTTTGATGCCCAGATGGGGTCCGACGGAGGTGGGTGGTTTGGACTCGGAAAGGAGTGTGGATCGACGATGGGTGCTGTCCCAAAAGTAAGAATCTCAAAATCAAGAGGTCGCAAACGCAGCAGTCAGTGGAAGATCAGGGCGCGCAGTTTGGTGACGTGCGATTGGTGTGGGGCTCCAAAGCGACCCCACCACGTCTGCATGAGCTGTGGGACGTATCGCGGTGAGCAGGTTATCCAGATTGAGGAAGAATAGCCTCTAAGGGGAGGACTCCTGAGGACTAGAGCTGCCGTTCATAGATCAGAGGCAACGTTCACCAAGATAGCTTTAACAGTCTAGAGGGGGGAGCTGCTGTCATACAAGTGTGCCTATCTCTTTCCCGGACAAGGCTCTCAATATGTGGGCATGGGATACGAGCTCTACGAGAGATTTCCCAGGGCCCGCGACGTATTTGCCCAGGCTGACGATATCCTGGGTATTCTTCTTTCGGAGCTTTGTTTCGAGGGGCCTTCCGAGGCTCTCGATGACACGGTCAACACACAGCCCGCGATTCTTGCTGCCAGTGTGGCGGCGCTCCGTGTCATAACCCAGCACGACACGCATGCTCCTGCCTACGTGGCGGGTCACAGCATGGGGGAGTTCAGTGCTTTGGTGGCTGCGGGGGCGCTCCCTCTTGAGGACGCGTTGCGCCTGGTGCGGCGTCGTGGACAGTTGATGAAACAGGCCGGGGAGCAGAATCCCGGCGGCATGGCAGCGGTGCTCGGCTTGGAGAGGAAGCCGCTGGAGGAAGCTTGCGCGGCTGCCCGGCAGGAGACTGGTGAGCACGTTGCCGTGGCCAATGACAACTGCCCGGGACAACTCGTTATCTCCGGGGCCAGAGTCCCTCTGGAGCGGGCGTCCGAGCTTGCGGCGGCGCGGGGTGCCAAGCGCATTGTCCGCTTGCCAGTGAGTATCGCAGCCCATTCGCCGCTGATGCGTGAGGCGGCTGAGGCCTTCAAGGAGGAGCTGAGAACTGCGCGCTTTGAGGAGCCCCACATCCCAATCGTGGCAAACGCGACAGCGCGCCCCGTCACCGATATTGCGGCGGTTCGTGCTGTCCTGGCCCAACAGCTGACCTCTCCGGTGTCCTGGACCGAATCGGTGCAGTGGATGGTCACTCAGGGTGTGGACCGCTTTGTCGAGGTCGGCCCGAAGAACGTGCTGATCGGTCTACTGCGTCGCATCGACCGCTCGGTGCAGGGATTATCCACTGCTGATCTGCTCGCCTAAAGAGGGCACGATGGCGCCGTTGTTGGCGTAGATTTCGTTGATCTGATCAGCTGCCAGTCTGTTGACACGCTGTGTCACCGCTGTGTGGTTCCTGGAGAACGGAGGGCATCATGGATTTGGAGGACAAAGTAGCCATCGTTACCGGCGCATCGGGCGGAATCGGTCGGGCCATCGCGCTTGAACTCGCGCGGCGTGGTGCCAGCGTTATCGTCAACTACCACACCAGCGCTGCAGCAGCGTGTGAGGTGGTGGAAGCTGTGGAAGCTGAGGGTGGTCGGGCTGTTGCCGTAAAGGCCGACGTCGGTGATCTCGATGAGGCGGCCGACCTGATCAAGACGGCGATTGACACTTACGGCAAGGTCGATATACTGGTCAACAATGCTGGCACGACGCGGGATCAGCTGCTAATGCTGATGAAGGAAGACGACTGGGATGTGGTGTTGCGGACCAACCTCAAAGGTGTCTTCAACTGCTGCAAAGCGGTCTCCCGCACGATGGTGCGCCAGCGCTCGGGACGGATTGTGAATGTGAGCTCCGTGTCCGGCATCGCTGGGCAGGGCGGCCAGACGAACTACGCCGCCTCTAAGGCTGGGATGATCGGCTTTACCAAGAGCCTTGCCAAGGAACTCGGTCCCCGTAACATCACCGTCAACGTGGTTGCGCCCGGGTTCGTACCGACCGGGCTGACGGCCGACCTGCCGGAAGACCTCAAGCAGCGGGGTATCGAGCTGACGCCTCTGGGGCGCATGGGGCGGCCCGAAGAGGTCGCCTGTGCGGTGGCTTTCCTGGCATCTGATCAGGCCTCCTTCATCACCGGTGAGGTTCTCACCGTCGACGGTGGCCTGATAATGTGAGGCAGCTCACCTGACGAAGGGGGAGGACGATTGATGGATACTGGGGTAACTCAGACAGAGGGTGACATTGGCAGGATCACCATCGCTCCAGAAGTGCTGGTCACTACCGCTCGACTCACGGCCCTGGCCGTGCCCGGCGTGGTCCGCCTGGTTGCCCCGCCTGGAGTGGGGCGGCTCTTCAACAGCGACGGCGTGAGGATCCAGGTTGCTGATGACAGGGTCCGTGTCAAGATCTGCGTGATGACCGAACCCGGCGTGAATCTGCTCGGCATCGGGCGTAAGATTCGGAACGAGGTCACACGAGCCCTGGAGAACATGGTAGGCGTTGAGGTGGAGGTTGTCGACGTACACATCGAGGATGTTGCTTTCTCCTGACCCGTTATGCGCAGTGAGCGGGGGATCTGAGGGTTGAAGGGCCGGCGTCGGGCACGGGTCGTCGCGCTAGAGGCGTTATACGAGATCGACTGTGCCTCGCACGCCCCTGCCGTAGTGCTCCATCGGCGCATCACAGAAAATGCTCTGACGGCCCTGAGCGCCGAGTTCGCGCGCCATCTTGTGGAAGGTGTCCTCGAACATCAGGATGTGCTGGACGATTTCATCCACGAGCATGCACCTGAGTGGCCGCTTGAGCAGATGGCGTACATCGATCGCAACATTCTACGAATGGCAATCTTCGAATTCGCGGTCGACGGCAGCACGCCGGTGAAGGTGGCTATCAACGAGGCTGTCGAGCTTGCCAAAGGGTTTGGCTCCGACAGCGCCCCCCGCTTCATCAACGGTGTTCTCGGCAGCCTGGTCGAGTGCAAGGATGACATCGCTGAGGCTGCACTGGCCGTCGAACGGGAGTCGTAGTGGTTCGTAACTCTACCGGGATGGCCGCGACCGGTTCGGTGTCTCTCTCGTGATGATCGGCTTCTAAGCTTGTATGAGTCTATGGTTCTACGCGCCCGTGCGAGGTGCTGGTCCGGGCTCGTCCTTACGCGGAGGTTGTCGATGGAACGGAACTCAGGGCTGCCCGTCACTGTGGCCGTGTCGTTGATCACCCTTCTCTTCTCTACGATCTGTTCTGCCGCTGGTATCTACGCCATCGTCGGTCAGAATTTGATCCTCGGGCCTGCCTTGATCGGCCTTGGAGTTGTGGTTTGGGTTGGGCCCCCGCTCTTCTGGCTATGGTCGGGGCGGGGTTCGGATCAGGACGAGATCCGAATGTAGCCCTTCACTCTTCGGCGCCCGAGCTATCCACTGACGTTCGTCGGTGGTCGGTGCCTGTCTGATCCTACCCGGGCGTTCAGCTCCGTTGGGCCCGGGCTGAAGGTCGAGAGGCCGATGCGCCAACGCGCTCGATTCCTGAGCGCGGTCCGGGCACGGCTTGTGTCTACCGAGGCCGGGCGACCGTAACGTAGTCTCTATCCACGAAGCACCACGGGAGGGAACTACCTGCTATGATCCGACAACGCATCATCATCATGGGCGCCGCCGGGCGCGACTTCCACAACTTCAACGTGCACTTCCGGGAGAATCCTAACAAGGAGGTGGTCGCTTTCACCGCCACCCAGATTCCGAACATTGAGGAGCGGGAGTACCCGCACGAGCTGGCTGGCCCTCTCTATCCGGAGGGCATCCCCATCTCTCCAGAGTCGGAACTGGCGAGCTTGATCCGAGAACACGCGGTCGACACCGTCGTTTTCGCCTACTCCGATGTGTCGCACGAGTATGTGATGCATAAGGCGTCGGAAGTCCTGGCCATGGGTGCCGATTTCTGCCTTATGGGTGCAGGCACCACGATGCTGCAGGGCCAGAAGCCTATGGTTAGCGTGTGTGCTGTTCGGACCGGCAGCGGGAAGAGCCAGACAACACGGCGGGTATGCGACATCCTCCAGGAGATGGGCAGAGAGGTCGTCGTGATCCGTCACCCTATGCCGTACGGCGACCTGGCGGCGCAGGCAGTGCAGCGGTTCGCCACGTATGACGATCTGGATCGGCACGACTGCACCATTGAGGAGCGCGAGGAGTATGAGCCTCACATCGATCGCGGGTTGATCGTCTACGCTGGAGTCGACTACGAACCGATCCTTCGTCAAGCCGAGGAGGAAGCCCAGGTCATCGTCTGGGACGGAGGAAACAACGATCTGCCCTTCTATCGACCCGATCTCCATATCGTGGTAGCTGACCCCCTGAGGCCCGATCACAGCCGGCGCTATCACCCGGGGGAGGCCAATCTCTATATGGCCGACGTGGTGGTGATCAACAAGGTGGACACCGCCGATCCCGAGGGTATCCTGCAGGTGCGAGAGGACGTTCACAGCGTCGCCCCAGACGCCATCGTCATCGAAGCCGCATCACCGATCTTTGTCGAGAATCCTGCTGCCATCCGCGGCAAACGGGTTCTGGTCATAGAGGATGGGCCGACGCTTACCCACGGGGGTATGCCGTACGGGGCAGGCACTGTGGCAGCTCGTCGTTTTGGGGCCGCTGAACTCGTCGATCCGCGATCGCAAGCTGTCGGTTCCATCACCAAGACCTTCGAAAGCTACCCTCATATCGGCGCCCTTCTTCCGGCGATGGGTTACGGTGAAGCGCAGATCGCCGAGCTTGAGAAGACCATAAACGCTGTGGACTGCGACCTGGTCCTCACGGCCACGCCCATCGATCTGCGGCGCATCATCGATGTCCGTCATCCGCTCGACCGCGTCCGCTACGAGCTCCAGGTCATCGGTGAGCCCACACTGAAGGAGGTCTTGATCGGTCGCTTCGGCTGAACCGGTTCGGGGCGGAAAGAGGCGTGTTGCGACGTGGGGAAGGCTGCCGTGTCACCATGCTCCTGACCACCGTGGGGCCCGATGTGGCATGGCGATGCCGTCCATGTCACCGGGCTGTTCCCGTGTCTCGGTGCCTGGGCGACTGGGCTTACCACGTTAGGGCCTGAGCGGTACCGAGAGCGGAACCCCCCGGGTGCCCTCTTACGCAACTCTCATCTCGCGCGACCCACGAGCACGAAGCGGAGTGGAGTGCGGCCCCCTTGGGTTTCCAAGCTGGGCACCCGGGCCAGGGTAAGGTGCCGGGACGCTGCGGCCTGGCGCCACTCCACTCTGCTTCGTGGCTAACTACGAGCAGGATCTTGGTCGAGTGTCTCCTCCATCCTGAGTGGTGCGTGGCCTGCCCGGGCAAGCCGGACAACCTGCAGCGCAGGGGACGACGGCCCAGCGATGCTAGGGTTGCGGGTTGGCTCACGACAGGCAATCGTCAGTGCGCCTGGTGGGACTCGAACCCACAACGATCGGTTTCGTAGACCGCCCCTCTGTCCAATTGAGGTACAGGCGCCCAGGACCCGCCGGTTGACTGCGAACGACTACGGTGTCGATCGTCTCTGCGAACGATAGCCTTCCTACTTCGCGCGCCAGCCACCGCCGTGTCCGGAAAGCAAGGTCACTTCGCGAGCATCTCTTGCGCCAGAATGCTGCTCATCTTCTGTGAGATTCGAGCCATCTGCTCGGCCATCTTTGGGTCATCCTCCTCCTCGCGTGCTTCCGTTTCGGCCTCCCTGAGGAACTGCACCATACCCTCGGTCACTAGATTTCTGTTCTCCTCGAGGATCCGTTCGATCTCCTCGTCCTCCTCGGCTGCCATCAGACGGTTAAGGAACCGGAGCTCTGGCGGCAGGCCCTCCTCCATGAGGTCCATGACCAGGCGCCAGACCGATCGCAGCACCTCCAGAGACTCCTCGTCCCCGCGCTCGTGGGCTTGCTGCAGATTGGTCCCCAGCACACTGAGGAAGGCATCGTCGATCTCCCGGATGCGACGGCGTGCTAACTCCTTGGGGTCGTCGCTGGTGAGCAGGTCCCGAAGCAGATCGGCCCGGGACTCGAACAGGGCGCGCATCTCCTCGTCGATCCGGTCTCGAATGTCCAGTATCTCGCGCCGCAGCTCGGTGAGGCGTTCTTTTTCCTCCTCGTCTGCAGCGGCCTCGATCTGCGCGGTCAGGTTCTGGAAGAACAGGTAGTCCAGCATGGGCCGGCCTGCCGCGACCAATACCTCGCGGACCGCCTCGTCCCGGGCCTCGGTGAGCAACTCCAGCAGCGTCTCGCGGTTTGGCTCCTCCCGCAGCGCCTCCATCGCCTCGGTCCGGGCCCTGATGGTCTGACCTACGGTGCTCAGGTCCAGGAGCTTCTGGCGAACATCGCGGAGAACCTGGATGGACTCCTCCTCGCCGGCGGAACGGACGATCTCCAGATTTCTCTGAAGCATGTAGAAGAACATCTCATCGAGCTTCTCATCGTTCTCCTCAATCAGGGCCGTCAGAGCCTCGTCTGAGGTCGCCTGGACCATGCGCTGGAGCAATTGGGCCTTCTCTTTCTGTGCTTCGAGCACCTCCTCGCTGATGCCTTCCTCCTTCAGGATCCTCTTAGTCAGATTCTCCATGGTCAGGAAGACCTCCGGTTGGAGCAAGTAGGCCTTGCGCTGTTCGGGAGGGAGACGATCCATCACCCGCCTCGTGAGGCGCCCGATGATCTGCTCGCGGCGATCCCGGGCCCCGCCTGCCTCCATGGGCATGTAGACGAGGGCGAGTTCATTGTACGGGTCGTGATAGAGGAAGGGCGCGTTCATACCGCCCTGGAATCCGCAATGCGGGCATTGAGCGACATTCACGATGCCGTTCGCTACCCGCGACTTAGCATGGGGATCCTCGCTGACGTCGAGAATCTCTTGCAGGGGCGTCTGGAAGGGTTGGTTGCACGCGGGACAGCTCACTCTAGCTACTCTCTGTTGGACCATATTTCCTTTCTCTCAAGCGATCTTCGGACTATCTACGGGGAATGGCGAAGGAAAACGCGGCGCCCGCACCGGGGTCGCTGTCGACCCAGATGCGGCCGCCGTGGGCCTCGACAATGGCCTGGGCCAGATAGAGTCCCAGCCCAGCCCCTGACGTCTGCTGCTGATACTCTCGGGAGCCGCGGAAGAAGCTCTCAAAGACGTGGGGTTGCTCCTCAAAGGGGATGCCCACGCCCTCGTCTGCGACGGTGACGATGACCTCGTCGGGGGCGGCGCGCCCCCTCACCTCAATAGTGCCACCCCGGGGGGAGTACTTGATGGCATTGGAGAGCAGATTGTTCAGGACTTGTTCCATCCGTATGGGATCCCCCCAGACGATGGGAAATGCCTCCGGGAAATCGACCCGGATCTCGTGGGTGTTGGCGTGAACCCGGAAGCGCTCGGCCACCCGCTGGGCCAGGCTATCCATGGCGATCTCCTCTTGCTCCAGAGGCAGCTTCCCTGCCTCCAAGCGTGATGCATCCAGGAGATCGTCGATCAAATGGTTGAGTCGGTCAGACTCCTCGAGAATGACTTGGAGGCTCTCCTGTCGGGTCCTCGGATCCCAGCGTGCATCCTTCCGCAACAGCGTCTCTGCGTACCCCTGGATCAGGGCGACGGGGGTCTTCAACTCGTGGGAGATGATGGACACGAACGTCGACTTAATCTCATCGGCCTCGCGGAATCGGGTGATGTCGCGGACGTTGGCGATGATGTTGACCAGACGCCCCCCCTGACCGAACAGTGGGGCGTAGATGATCCCTACGCTGACCGTTCCGCCGTTCCTACGACGGAGATCTCCCTCCACGTAGAGGGGGCGGGCCGACGGCAGGGGCCAGCCCCCGGCTGCCGCGTCGGACAGATTCCGATCGGTCTCGAGGTGGGCCCAGCGAATCACCTCGTCATGCCGCCGGCCCAGCACCTCGGGCGAATACCAACCGGTGAGCCGCGACAGGGCCCGGTTGAACACTCGGATGCGCTGGGCCGAATCGAGGATCAGAACCCCGTCGGCACTGTACTCCAGAATGGCGTCTAGTCGCCGCTTCTCCTGGGATACTCGTTCGTAGAGCTGGGCGTTGTAAACGGCGATGGCCGCCTGGTCGGCGAAGCTGGCCAGAACCTGGCGGTCATTGGCCGTGAAGCGGGTGCCGTAAGCGCGGAAAACGTACAGCAAGCCGATCAACTCATTCCCGATAGCCATAGGGAGGGCGACGACTTGCTCCAGGCGCAGGGCCAGCTCAGTGACCACTCGTCCCAGCTTCTCGGCTAGCCCCGGGATGCGGAAGCGACTGCGGTCCGAATAGTCTGGGATGTCGGAGAGAAGGGGCTCGAAGTAGGGGACCAGGGCTTGGGGGAGTCCGTGGCTGGCCGCGATTTCGAAGCGCCCATCCTCAGTATCGCGGAGCGCAACCAGGCTGGCCTGCCCAGAGAGCATCTCCGCGGCTGCCTCCAGTACAATGGCGAGAAGCTCGTCGAGGTCGAGTTGGGCGGTCAGAGCGCGGCTGATCTCCAGTAAGTGGTCTCGCTGTCGAACGCGGTAGTCGGTCAACATGGGATGGTCATCATTCCATTGCAGGATAAGTCTTGGGTCACGACCTTCGATTATAGCACAGCGCGGGCTCGAGACCAGTGCACGATGTGGGGTGCGGCTCGGATAGCTGGTAGCGCGTGAGCTCCCAGATGTCGGTGTTGGCAGTTGCCCTTGACGGGCCTGGGGACAGGAGAAGGGCAGAAGAGACGCAGATTAGCGCTGATTTGCGCAGATGGGGAGACGATTCTGGGCGCCATGGGGTCGCTCTGAACCGCGAGTAGTTGGCACAACGTGTTTATCGTACTATACTCCCCGCGTGGTGCTGGGCCTTGGCGCCTGCGCCCCACCAGTCCGTGGGGGGCAGCAGGGGCTGGTGTGCGGCTTGTCAGAGGCGCAGCGACATTGGCTGGACGAGGATGGGTCGGCGTGCAGCTGCAGGTTCCATCGGTCGGCTCAGGATGGAAAGGGTGCTGCTCCTGACCCCGGGGCCAAGAGAATTTTGGCAGGGTTCAGCTGATGGCTGGCTTCGATCGCTTTGGCGTGCAAGGCCAGGGGACGCCGAGCGGAGACGCGATGCCGGATGGGAACAGCGGTTGGCGCCTTGGGTGGGAGATCGAAATCGCTCTCACGCTCAGCGGCGGACCCCGCTGGTGGAGCGAAGGGATGGGTGATGTGTTCCTGAAGAGGCTCGAAGAGTTACAGCCGAGCCAGCTCTTCGTCAGCGCAGAGAAGCTGTCTCGCGTGATGAGAGAGGATAGTGCGGTGGCGGTGGAAGGGCTCGAGCCCGTTCCGGTCAAGAAGCTGGGCGATCGGGTGGTGCTCACTGATGGTCACACCAGAGCGCTGGCAGCGGTACTGAGTGGACTCGCGGAGATCAGAGTGTTCTGGGACGAGGACGATCTGGACTGGGAGGCGTACGAGATCTGCGTGGCGTGGTGCCGGGAGGAGGGGATTCACTCTGTCGCCGACCTGGAAGACCGCGTGGTGTCTTCGAAGGCGTATAAGGAGGTCTGGCTTGAGCGGTGCCAGGAGATGCGCCGCGAGTTGGAGCAGAGGCGGCGAGCGCGGTAGAAGGTGTGGGAGCTAACCTCCTTTGCTCCCGTCGTTGCGCGGCAGCACCTGACAGATTGGGCCGGACTGGAAAGATGGCCCAATGGGCCTGCAATGGTGGCAGCAACGATAGTGGGATTCCTGGTCGCTGAAGTGGCTGCCCTTCCGCGGCTGCTCCGGTCCCAGGCTCTGGCAATTGGCGGTTGCCTCCGCTGAGCGGGCTGCCTGCTGCCAGGTACTACTGTGTGGGGTATATCGCAGGGGACCACGCCAAGCCGTCGCTCCTCGCGACAGGCACGCGCCAAGGGTCAGGCGGCGTCGGCGGACTGAAGAGAGGTCTACGCGGGAGGCGGAGCCCTGGGCGATCCGCCTCCCTATTGGAATGCAGGGACGGACGAAGGCAGAGGAGGTCGACTATGAGCGACGAGATTTGTGAGTGGCGGCCGAGTTTGACCTTGATGAACGAGGCCATGATGAAGAGCCTCCACCAGAGGGCGATGGAGATCCTGGAGGACACCGGGCTGAACGTCCACCACCCGGAGATGCGGGCGAAGCTGGTGGATGCCGGGGCCAGGCTGATGGGGGGAACACGGGTGACTATGTCGGCCGACATGGTCAACAAGGCGTTGGATGGAGTGAATAAGGACGTGGTTGTGTTCGATCGCCACGGAGATCCCGCCATGCGTCTGGGACCCCACCAGATCTACTTCGGCACCGGGTCCGACCTGATCTACACGATTGACCCCCACACGGGAGAGCGGCGGGAGTCCCGGCTGGAGGACGTGGAGTGTTCTGCCCGGTTGTGCGATGCGCTGGACGAGATCGATTTCGTCATGTCGTTTGCGCTGCCGGCCGATGCGCCCAATGAGGATGCTGAGGCCAGTCAGTACCACACCATCCTGCGCAACACGGGCAAACCGGTGATCATGACGAGTTTCTCGGGTCTGGAGTCTTTGGACCGTGTCCATGCAATGGCCTGCCTGGTAGCGGGTGGGCAGGAGGCCTTTCGAGAGCGGCCGAACTACGTTCTCTATGGTCAGTTCGTCTCACCACTTCAACACGACCGACAAGCGGTCGAGCGGCTCATCTTCTGCGCGGACCACGAGGTGCCACTGATCTACGTCCCGACGATCATGTGTGGCGCGAGTGGGCCCTTTACACTGGCCGGCTCATTGTCCCTGGCCCTGGCCGAGATGCTCGGCGGTCTGGTGATGCACCAGGCACAACGGACGGGTGCCCCGTTCATCACCGGCGCGTGTGTGAGCCAGCTCAACATGAGGACCGGGCTCTTTCCTTACGGCTCGGCGGAGTGGAGACTGAACGACTTGGTGATGGCCGAGATGGCCCGACACTACGGTCTCCCGGTGTTCGGTACCGGTGGGGCCAGCGACAGCAAAGGGGTCGACGCTCAGGCGGGTGCCGAGTACGCCGGGAGTCTGTTGGTGGCTGCCCTGGCCGGCACCAATCTGATACACGACGTGGGATATCTCGACTCTGGTCTCACGGGGAGCCTCGAGAGCATCGTGCTGGGTGCCGAGCAGATCCGCTGGGTCAAGCGGTTCTTGGAAGGCTTCGAGGTCTCGGACGGGACGCTGGCGGCAGCGGTGATCGCCGAGATCGGGCCGGCGGGTGAGTTTCTGTCGCATGAGCATACGCTTCAGTACCTGCGTCCCAAGATGTGGCGGCCTCTTGTCGTGGATCACACGGACTACGACACCTGGTCAGCTGACGGGGCAGCCGACTACGCGGCGAGAGCGCGCGAGTATGCCAGGGATCTGATCGGATCGCACCGGGTGAAGCCCCTGGCCTCCGCCCTCGACGCGGAGCTCGGTAAGCTGTCCGGGGGGTTGTCGTAGTTTCCCGGGCGGGAGCGGGAGGTTCCGGCCGCCGGAGTGGAACGGCCGGCGACGCAGCAGTGGGACTTATTGGGGGTGGGCAAAGGAATCGTGGTGGCCATTGCCCGGGCGGCCAGGGAGGGCTTGTCCGTAGATGAGGACGTGCTACAATCTCACGCGGCGTGGAGAGTGGGCGTGCATGTCGAGGTGACCCACCGACACAGACCTCCTACGTCGCGGATGGTTGTACGGTGCTCACCACGGCCGCTGCCTTGGACTCATGGCTGGCGGCCTGGGAAGCCTGAAGGGGTGTCCTGGAAGCTTGATGGGCTCAGGGTGTGACGCTGTGGGCGGAATCTGCCGCGGGAAAATGGGCTGCTCAACGGGAGGTAGTCGGTGATGCCGTCTGCGGATCTGATCTTCCTGCATGCGCCAACTGTCTACGACTTTCGGAGTCGTCCGACACTGTGGGGGCCGACCAGCGACCTGGTACCGTCCGAGCCCATCTTCGACATGTATCCGGTCGGGTTCTCCACGATGGCCTCCTATTTGACGAAGGCGGGGCTTCGTACGCGCATTGCCAATCTGGCGGCGGCGATGGTCCGCTCGAAACGCTTCGATGCCGAACGGTTCATTGCGCGGCGCGGGGCACGGGTCTTCGGCATCGATCTTCACTGGTTGCCCCACGCCCACGGGTCTCTGGCCGTGGCCGATCTGGTGAGACGGCATCATCCCCACGCGCCCATTGTCTTCGGAGGGTTCTCGGCGAGCTACTTCCATGATGAGTTGATCCGCTACCCCCAGGTCGACTATGTGCTGCGGGGCGACTCGACGGAGGAGCCACTTCTCCGGCTGATGGAGCATCTGCTGGATACATCCGGTGGAGCCGACCCGGCGGTGCTGTCGCGGATCCCCAATCTGACCTGGCAGGACGAATCGGGCACGGTGCACGCCAACCCTCAGACGTACGTACCTCCGAGCCTCGATCACCTGGACATGGACTACCGCCAGATGGTGCGCTCTGTTGTGCGGAGCGGGGATTTCTTCAATCACGTGCCCTTCGACCATTGGATGGAGTATCCGGTCATGGCTGCCCTGAGCGTGCGGGGCTGCCGACATGACTGCGCGTACTGCGGGGGATCGGCCTCTGCCTCTGAGCTGATCTCCGGGCGGCATGCCCCGGCGTACCGTTCGCCGGAGCGGCTGGCGGAGGATCTGTTTCGCATGTACGAGATCAGCCGCGGGCCCGCGTTCATACTGGGCGACATCCGGCAGGCGGGAGTGGACCACGCGCGTCGGTTCCTGCGGGCCGTGCGGGGCTACCCGGGTCAGGCCATGCTGGAGATCTTCACGCCGATGAGCCCTGAGTTCGCCGCTGAGTTGGCCGACGCGCTGCCCGATTTCGTGATCGAGTTCTCACCGGAGTCACACGATGGGGCTGTGCGTCGTGCGCTTCACAAGAACTTTTCGAACGAGGCGATCGAGGGGACGATCGAGGCGTGTCTGGACGTCGGGTGCCGGCGCTTCGATCTGTTCTTCATGACCGGCCTTCCCCAGCAGACGCGGGAATCGGTGCTCGAAGGCGTCGACTACTGCGAGGAACTGCTGACCCGGTTTAACGACGGGCGTTTCATCCCCTTTATCGGGCCTCTGGCGCCCTTTGTGGATCCGGGAAGCTTGTTCTACGAGAAGCCGGAGATCTACGGCTACAACATCCGCTACCGTACACTGGAGGAGCACCGGAGGGCGCTCCTGGCCCCAACCTGGAAGCACATTCTCAACTATGAGACGGAGTGGATGAGCCGGGACGACATCGCGGCTGTGACTTATGAGGCCGGACGGCGGCTGAACGCACTGAAGGCGAAGTTCGGCCTGGTGGAGCCGGAGATCGCCGCGGAGACGGAGGACCGCATCGAGCGAGCGGTGTCGCTGATGGCTCAGATCGACGAGTTGGTGGCTCGGTGCGCACCTGAGGAGCTGGAGCGCGAGCTGCAGGCGCTCAAGCCACAGATCGACCGGGCAAACACGTCCACTGTCTGTGAGAAGACGGAGCTAGATCTGCCGTTCGACGTACGGGCCTTCAACTGGCCGAAGCTATTCAAGATGGGCGCGGCCGACGTCTGTCTGGGACTGAAGGAGGCCTTGGTCGGGAGAGGATAACGGGGCGACCGGACAGTCTGTCGGAAGACCGCGGTCCCGAAAGTCGGGTCCTGGGTTCGTCTCTGATTGGGTGTGAAAGAGGCCGTACACGTCAGGGGGTGCCGATGAAGTTAAGCCGAGAAGACGTAGAACACATCGCCGATCTGGCCCGGCTTGCCCTGTCCAGCCGGGAGATCTCCCGATATCGGGAGCAGCTTGCGGCTATCCTGGAGCACTTCCAGCGGCTGCAGGAGCTGGACACGGAGGAGATCCCTCCCACGGCGTCAGTGCTGCCGCTGCGGAGCGTGATGCGCGATGATGAGGCCCGACCGCCCCTGCAACGGGAGCAGGTGTTGGAGAACGCTCCCGACACCGAGGGCGGCTGTTTCCGTGTTCCGGCGGCGTTGGAGTAGAGCATTGAGCGCCACAGAGTTTATCCGATTGACGATTCACGAGGCCGGTCGGCGGATGGCTGCCGGGCAGATCACATCCGTGGAGCTGACGGAGGCAGTGTTGGACCGCATAGCGGCGACCGATGGCGCGGTCAAGGCCTATCTGACAGTGACCCCGGAGCAGGCGATGGGACAGGCGAGGGCGGCCGACGAGCGGAGGGCTGCAGGCGAGAGGGGATCGCTTCTGGGCGTTCCGATCGCGCTGAAGGACGTGTTGTGTACCGAGGGTATTCCCACGACGGCCGGATCCCGGATTCTGGAGGGCTTTGTTCCCCCGTACGACGCCACAGTCGTACGTCGGTTGAAAGAGGGCGGCGCTGTCATCATTGGCAAGACGAACACGGACGAGTTCGCCATGGGTTCTTCCACGGAGAACTCGGCGTACTTTGCCACACGGAACCCGTGGGATCTGGGGAGGGTGCCCGGTGGCTCGAGCGGAGGAAGCGCGGCCGCCGTCGCTGCAGACGCGTGCGTGGCGGCCCTGGGAAGCGATACCGGGGGCAGTGTGCGTCAGCCTGCCGCCCTCTGCGGTGTGGTGGGGCTCAAACCCACATACGGGCGGGTCAGCCGCTACGGTCTCATCGCCTTCGCGTCCTCTTTGGACCAGGTGGGCGTCCTGACTAAGGACGTGACGGATGCGGCGGTTTTGTTGGGGGCTATCGCCGGATCGGATCCCTGTGATGGGACGGTCACAGACCTTCCCGTGCCCGACTATGCGGCTCTGCTGACCGCTGACGTGAAGGGCGTACGCATAGGGGTGATGCAGGAGGCCTTCGTGGAAGGGCTTCAGCCGGAGGTGGAAGCGGCCGTGTGGACGGCGGTGGACAGATTGGGCGAGCTAGGCGCCCAGGTACGCGAGGTGAGCCTGCCGCATTCTGATTACGCGCTGCCCGCGTTCTACCTGATCGCCCCGGCCGAGGCGAGCGCCAACCTGGCGCGTTACGACGGAGTACGTTACGGTCACCGGGAGGAGGCGGACAGCCTGGACGGGATGTACAAACGCACCCGTGGGCGCGGGTTCGGCGCTGAGGTGAAGCGGCGTATTATGCTGGGGACACATAGTCTGTCGGCTGGCTACTACGACGCTTACTATCTGAAGGCCCAGAAGGTGCGCACGCTGATCAAGGCCGATTTCGACGCCGCTTTCGAAGAGGTGGACGTCATCCTCGGACCCACGACTCCCACGACGGCGTTCGGTATCGGCGAGAAGATCGACGACCCACTGCAGATGTATCTGTCGGATGTGTTCACCCTCTCAATGAATCTGGCCGGCATATGCGGCTTGAGCGTTCCCTGCGGTTTCGACCAGCAGGGATTGCCCATTGGTCTGCAGGTGACCGGTCCGGCTTTTGGGGAGCAGCGCGCCCTGCGGGTCGCTTACGCCTACGAACAGGCCTATGACTGGCGGGCGAGAAGGCCGGATCTCTGACCTGGGGCTCGCTTGGTTAGAGAGTCATCGCCGAGAGCGCGAATCGGAGGCAGGGGTTACCGGCCTGTGTTCTGCGCAGATCCCCTGGTGGATGACGGCATCTGGCGCATGGTGGCGGGGTCACGGTCGGACCAGTTCGCGACTGATGCACACACGAGGAGTTAGGCAGTGAAAGGTATCATCACCATCGCAGGGTTCGGGACACGGTTCCTTCCGGCCTCGAAAGCCGTTCCCAAGGAGATGATCCCCATCGCCGGGAAGCCGCTGATCCAGTACCACGTCGAGGGGTTGGTGGCGGCAGGGATCACAGAGATCATCGTCGTGGCGAGAGACAACAGCCACGTGGTACATAGTCACTTCTCGCCCGATCTCGAGCTGCGGGAGCATCTGAAGGAATCGGGGAAGGTCGACCTGTTAGAGTCGATGGAGCGGATCGACACGATGGCGGACATCGTCTTCGTGCGCCAGCCGGAGGATCTGCCGTACGGCAATGCCACGCCGGCGCTGGCGGCCCGCAACTGGCTAACCCCGGGCGAGCCCTTCTACTACATGTTTGGCGACGACATCGTGACGGGCGATGTGCCGATCCCGCAGCAGCTTCTGGACACCTTCTATCGCGAGACACCGGCCGCGGTTCTGGCCGTGCAGGAGGTCCCCGACGACGAGACCCACCTCTACGGCTGTGTGGAGTTGAAGCCTGGCTCCGACAACGAGATGACCCGCATCGTCGAGAAACCTGCCCCCGGGACGGCGCCCTCGAACCTGGTCCAGATTGGGCATTTCGTCTTCACCCCCGAGATCTTCGATGTGCTGGATGGTCTGGAGACGGGGAAGGGCGGCGAGCTGTGGTTGGCCGACGCGGTGGACGCGCTGGCCAACCGGTCCCGGGTGGCGGTGCATCCCATCGATGGGGTCTGGATGGCTGCCGGTGACCCGCTGCGCCAGCTCAAGGCGTGCATCGAGGTTAGCCTGCGGCGTGACGACATGCGGGAGGAGCTGATCGCATATATGCGGTCCGTCATCCGCTGAGGCTCGCCGCCCGTTGAGCCGTGACGATCATAGTCCAGTGTTACGCCGGGTCGCGGTACCCCGAGCGACCACGGGCCCTCCTTGTCGAAGGGCGCCGGTTGCCGGTGGAGGAGGTCGAAGCTGAGGCCCGTACACCCGGCCAGCTTCGCTTCCGGGTGCGCGTCTCCGACGGTCGCCGCTTCTCCCTCGTCTACCACCAGGCGCAGGACGCCTGGAGCGTTCGAGCACTCTGATCGACCCTCAAGGACGGCCTGCCCTGATGCTGGGGCAGACTGGTCAGCCCATTGGCTCAGCGACCGCCGTCTCGTGCCGGGCGGTGGATCGCTCGCTCTCCGGCGAGCCGATGACTGCTTCCCGGCTCCCTCTCGCGAGGAGCACAACGATCGCTTCGTGGCCGATCCTGGTCAGCTCGTCTCTTTCCAAGATTCACTGGGTGAGGGTGGCTTGCGCTATCCGGCGGTCCTCGCTGTCCGCCTCCAGCTCCAGAAGGGCTCTTTCCAGTTCCCGGATCCCCTCTATGTCGCTAGGCTCATCCACCTGACAGGGGGCGCAGGTCTGAGGGTTGTTGCTACCGGGCTGTCTCCTGACTCAATCCGTGTGTCACTCCGGGGCACTTATGGTTGCCCTTGGACCCCCTGGGCCTGCGAATCAGCGCCAGTTCTTTCTGGCGAGGCGTGGTGTCACGTCTCCATCAGCAGCGGGAGTATCCTTCCTCGCACGGAGCGCCACGAGAACCATGCCAGGTACGTCAGGCCGGCGTAAGCCAGGAAGAAGATGAGCCGCTCGTAGCCGTACAGCCAGGCAAACTCGGAGAGGCCGACCCCCGTGATCTGGACCGCCAGGACGGCGGCACAGCCCATTACCACCCAGCCGAAGAGCGGCACCAACCATACGGTGGCCAACGCAAACAGAAACGTGACCAGCGGCAGGAAGATGTCGAGCTCGAAAGGATAGGCCGACAGCATGAACAACGGTGCGGTTGAGGCGGCTGCCATTGCGGTGCGGAGCAGCGCTCTGCCCACGGGCTTCCGGCCCGCTCTGGAGGCTGCGGGCGCGGGAACGACCCGCTGGTTGACGGTGCGGAGCACGTGCTCGTAGTTGCTGGGGAGACAGATGACCATCATGAGCGGTCGCCAGCTGCTGCGCAGGACGATCGTGTGCCGACGCTCGTCACCTTGCACGGCGGAGAACTCGTCCCACCGGACGAGTTCCTTCTCCCGGGACACTGCGAGACCGCCGGCCCCGGCTGCCTGAGGGCTGGGCCCCAACACGCCGGCCAGCATCGCCAGACGGCTGCCGCTCAAGACTCGGGGGTCAACCGTCTCCCAGAGTGCCCCCTCGTGGTTCACGATGAAGCGGACCCGGATGCGGTTGCCGAAGATGACGAGGGTCACCAGGAGCAGGAGAAGCCCCAATCCGCCAGCTGCCGCCAGCGAGATCAGCAGCATCATCGGGACATCCCGATAATCCCCTGTCGTTGCCAGCACGAAGCTCAACAGAAAGGCCATGAACAGGCCGGAGCTTAGGGCTATCAGCATCAACTGCTTCACCACCAGCGGATTGGTCGCCAGCCGAATGTCCGTCTCCCACGCAATCGCATCTTGCTGGCCGTCATCGGATAGCGCTTCTTGAACGCGGGGGTGACCGCGGGTGGGGCTGAAGCGACTCCCGTTGGGTACCTCAGCGCCGCACCGATCGCAAGCCAGGGCTCTATCATCCATCGTTCTCCTCTTCGAATTCGCCCAGTCTCCATCCATCCTCACCACCCACTCACTCGACGGGCTGCGTCTCGCTGGCGCAGTGGGGGCCGGGCTGGTTGAACACCTCTGTTGTCGCTGGGGTTACCTGTGGGTCTCCCTCACTCCCGGTCGGGTGGTACCTCTGCGTCGCTAGCGACCTCTCCGGCCTCTGGCGTGTTCTCCGTATCCTTAAGAAGCTCGCCTCTCTCGCGCTTTCTGTAGAAGGTGTAGAAGCCCCCAGCCAGCGCCAGGACGAAGACGATCTGGACCACCGTCTCCACTCCCTCCAGACCTGCCATAAACGACTCGGTCGCCGCCAGGCCCGTGTACCCGATGTAGAGGAAGAACAGGTTGCGGAACACGCTGCCGATGGCGGTCCCGATGGCGAAGACCTTGAAGTTGAGCTTCACCAGACCGCAGACTACGGAGATGGGCGAGCTTGGCATCACGGGAATGCTCCGCAACACGATCAATGTCAGGTAGTCTCGGGCCGTACCGTCGAACTTGGAGCCGATCTGTGTGACCTCTCTGTGCGAGACGCCCAAGAAGGACCCGAACGTGCCGATGACGATGTCCTCGGCGAGATCGGCCAGGAGATAGAGAAAGCTGGTGCCTACGACGCGGCCGGCGGCCCCGATTATGGAGACCACGATCAGATATGCGAGCAAGTGGCCCTGAGCATGGGCGATGCTACCGGTGATGGTCATCACGAAGGGGGATGGGATCGGCGCCAGGATCTCCTCGAGGATGGTGCCGAAGAAGGTAAACAGCTCCAGCGGGATGTGGTTGGCCTGCATCTCGAGGTAAGCCAGCAGCTGTGGGATCAGTCCCATCTTCGTATCACTCCACAACGGGCACGGGATGATGCCCCGCACGGTCGATGAGCTGGCTCGACCACCGAGCTGGTTCAGAACATGATAGTGTAGCAGGTTTCGGGCGAAACGCCAGGGTGGTGATCATACTTGGCTTCAGGGAGTCCTTGGGGCCCTCGGCTGGTCTGTGATTCACCGCAGCGACGCCCGCTCGGCCCGTTGGGGCGGGCGGGTGAGCCGTGGGCTGGGAGCCGCGCCCGTTCCCTGACGGGGGTGATCCGCGAGCTCGGTGCGCGGGCGGGCGGCAACTGCGGTCTTTGCGCCGCGATGTACCATCCGGCCGTTGGTGCAGGGAGCTGCGGCGCCTTGAAGGGAATCACTGTATTCCAAGGCGCTGCGGACAGCTGATCCCACCAGAGGGCCACTACCTGGACCCTCTGTCCTGGAGTCCTTCGGGCTGGTCGGAAGCCTGTGCCAACCGCCGCCTTACGATATCCGGCAGCTGGTCCAGGTCGTCCACGGAGCAGGTGAACCCGGAGCGAACTTCCAGCAGACGCGCGCGCACGCCGCCTCCGATGCGCGCCTGGCACCGCACGATGAAGCTGACGTAGCGGGGCGGTACAGCCTCGCCTTGCTGAAGGGCATCGGACGTTGGGGTATCCTCCATCGCTGACTCTCCCTGGTGTAAGCACAGCGGTACCGGCCCAGGTGCTGAAGGCGGTGCCTGAAGGCCGGTCCTCATCAGTGCTGTGAGCTCAGGTCCATCGCTGCTGACGGCTTTCTATGCCCCTGTCGCGGCCGTGTGGGCATCGCTGCGCGCTCCACGTTGGAGGCGCTGTCCGACGGCATCAAGTCGGACAGCGCCTTTTCCTTCATCACAGACGGCCTGAGTAGGGACGTTCGGCCTGACGGTGGCTCGATGGGATGTCCCTCCGGGTCTTGGGCCTCAGCGCCGTATGATGAGGGGCAGGAAGACCTGATAAGCTTCGGGCCCCTCCAGGTATAAGGACGACAGGCCGGTGGTCGTGCCCGCACTCATACCAGGGATGGTATTGTACTGGGCCGAGGTGCTGGTGGTGCGGATCCCATGGCCGGGGGCCAGGGGCTCGCTGAGCGTGGCCGTCCAGTGCCCCTGCGGGTCGGCAGTCACCACCGCCAGAGAAGCTATCGCTTCCACGATCCCGTCTGCATCGTCCAGGAAGAGCTCGATGACGCAGTTGGGGCACGGGCTGTGGCTCCCACTGGTGCCCTCCACGGTGGTTCCGTCGATGGTGGTTACCCTGGCCGGTTGGAACTCGCGGAAGGGTTCTGGAAGGCGGGGACCGAGCTGGATGGCGTCCTCCGGCTCGGGGTTACCATCCACCTGAGGCCAGGGGCCGGTCCTGGTGATCACGTTGCGGCGCAGAGTGGTACCGTCATACAGGATCCCGTTGAGGGAGATCGCCGACAGCTGAGGGTCGATGATCTGGTTGTTCTGGACCAGTAGATGCTTCGGGCTGTCGGTGAGGAAGATGGCCCGGCCGCAGACGCCGATGGGTGTCTCCTGGTCGTCGAGGCCGATGAGGTTGTCCGTGATCTCGTGCCCCTGTCCGCTGACCCGAATGGTGTCGGCCTGCAGCGACCACTGGGAGACCGCCAGCCGTATTCCGGCGAAGACGTTCCCCTGGAT